>JAFAOZ010000074.1 GCA_019247395.1 Vulcanimicrobiota bacterium
GAGCGCGCGAGGCGAGGTGGAAAGCGCTCTCTCCGAGCTCAAACGCGTGAGCGAAAACGGCACCGTTGCCGAGATCAAACCCGCAATCGAGGCGCTGCAACAGGCTAGCTACAAGATGGCGGAAGTTCTCTACAAGGCGGCGGGCCCGCAAGCCGAACAGGGGGCACCACCGCAAGGCGACGGCGCGGCGCCGGGCGGTAACGGTACGGCGGGCGGCGCCGGCGGCGAAGACGTCATCGACGCCGAGTTCAAGGAAGCCAAGTAACGCGGATCCTTGAGCAGCTCAATGTCCGACGATCCATCGGTTCTAAAAACCGAGGCCGGTGAGGCCAGCATTGACGACGCCGCGGCGCCTGCTTCTCTCGAAGAGCAGCTCGCCGCGGCGAATGCCCGCGCCGACGAAAACTACGGCAAGTTTTTGCTCGCCGTCGCCGACTTCGATAACTATAAGAAGCGCATGCAGCGCGACATCGATTCGATGGTCGCCACGCGCCGCCGCATGCTGCTCGAGCGTCTGCTTCCGGTGCTCGACAATCTGCAACGAGCGCTCGAATCCAATGCGAGCGGCGATAATCTACGCGGCGGTCTCGAACAGACGCTGCGCGGTTTCGAAGCAGTAATGACGAACGAAGGCGTCAAGCCGATTGAGGTTCGCGGCGAGCCCTTCGATCCGCGCGTCGCGGAAGCGGTGGGGACTTTGCCGTCGGACGGCGTCGCCGAAGATATCGTTGTCGAAGTTGCCCAGAAAGGCTACATGCTTGGCGACGAGCTGCTGCGTCCGGCTAAGGTGATTGTCGCCAAACATCCCGCCGAATGAATTTTAAAGACTACTATGCGATCTTGGGCGTGCAGAAAAATGCGGCCGAGAAAGACATCAAGTCCGCCTATCGCAAGCTCGCGCGCAAGTGGCATCCCGACGCAAACCCGAACAATCCTAAAGAAGCCGAGGAAAAATTCAAAGAGATCTCCGAGGCTTACGAAGTCTTAGGCGATCCGGAAAAGCGCAAGAAATACGACGTTCTCGGCCCGAACTGGCAGCAAGCCGCGCAACAGGCCGAACAGCAGCGTCGTTATCGCACGAACGTCGGCGGACGCGAATTCGAGTTCGATCTCGGGGGCCCGGGCGGCCCCAGCGGTTTCTCCGATTTTTTCGACGTCTTCTTCTCTGATATCGGGCGGCGCCAGACCGCCACGCGCGGCCGGGGTCTGGAGCGGCGCGGCCAAGATCTCGAGACGACAATCGACCTCGGTTTACGCGACGTCTACGACGGCGGAACGAAATCCGTTTCCCTTCAAATCGAAGATCTTTGCCCGCGCTGCGGCGGCACCGGCACGCTCGGCGGTCATCTCTGTCCGCAGTGTCACGGCACCGGGCGCATTATCGTCAACAAGCGCTTTGAAGTTACGATTCCGCGCGGCATCGGCGAAGGGCAGCGAATTCGGCTTGCGGGTCAGGGCGGTGCCGGTATCAACGGCGGCCCGAACGGCGACCTGCATCTCATCGTGACGCTGCACGACGACCCGACTTATAAACGCAAGGGCGACGATCTCTACGTCGATCTGCCGGTGAGCATCTACGATCTCATCTTGGGCGGCGAAGTGAACGTGCCGACGCTCAGCGGCGAAGTCGCAATGACCATCCCGGCCGGGACGCAGAATAATCGATTGCTGCGGCTATCGGGCCGCGGCATGCCGCACGTGCGCGCTAACGGCAGCGGCGACGAATACGTTCGCCTCATCGGCCAGCTTCCTCAAGATCTATCCGACAAAGAGAAAAAACTCTTCAAAGAGCTCGCCGCAATCCGCAACGGCAAGCCGTAGCCTAAAGTGTCGCTGGAGCTATGGAACACGCTCTTCGCCGGTGGAACCTTTGTGGTGATCACGGCGACCGCCATCGCTGCGACGGTCCAGTTGCGCCACCTTCGCGCCAGCAATCAACTCGTGGCGCTTACGACCGTGTTGAGCGACTGGCAGCGTCCGCAGCTTCAGGAGTGGCTGCGCTTCGCACGGTGGGAAATCGCCGATAAACTGAAAGACCCTGAGTTCGTCGCATCGCTGAGAACGCCGGACCGCACCAAACATCCCGAGCTCCTGCTCGCCGACTACTTCGAAGTGGTC
>JAFAOZ010000307.1 GCA_019247395.1 Vulcanimicrobiota bacterium
CAACTCGCCAAAAATCCAGTGCGTCTCCGACCCGCAGCGTTTTCATGGAACGGCGCCCTCTTCGTAGGCCGGTGCCACCCGCGATCCGGTCAATCCGACCCCGCAAACGCCATAGCCAATCGGACGCGAGCCAGCCGCGGTCGCCGCCAAGCGAAGAAAAGATCTCCGCCGTTCGCATCGCCGGCGCCCGAACAATCCGCTCGCGTCGATCGACGAGCATACCCTCTGTTAGTCCGGTGAACTCGCCTCTGGGGTTTTGAGCGGCAAAAGCATCGAACCATGTCGACTCTCGATCGGCGCTTTGAGAGCGATCGAGTGCCAGCGAAAGCGCTTCCTCAAACGTCTGCGGATGAATCCCAGGGAAATCTCGCGCAGCAGCATCGTCACGAACCACGACCTCGTTGTGGAGACCAGCAATGAGGGGTTGTGCCAAACGCGCGGGTACGGGCGTTATCAAGTGCACCCAATACGAAGAAAGTTTTGGTGTAAAGAACGGTACGATGAAGATGCGCCGCCGTAACCCGCGCATGGCAGCATAACGGAGCATCATGCTACGATACGTCTCGACCGTAGCGCCGCCAATTTGATAGGTACGATTCTCGAAAGGCCGCGAAAGCGCGCCGATGAGATACGATAATACGTCTCGCACGCCGATCGGCTGACAGCGGGTAAGTACCCACCGCGGCGCGATCATCACGGGCAGACGCTCGGTGAGATAGCGCATCATCTCGAAGCTGATCGAGCCGCTACCGACGATTTGCGCCGCACGGAACTCGATCACCGGAACGCCGCTCTGTCGCAGCAGGTTGCCGACTTCGTGCCGGCTCTGTAGATGCGTCGACAAACCGTCGCGCGAGTCGCCGAGCCCTCCTAAATAGACGATCAGTTTGAGCCGCGCTTTTTTTGCCGCCGCCCCAAAGGCTTGCGCGGCACGCCGGTCGGCGTCCGCAAACTCACTCGTTGAACTCATTGAATGCACGAGATAATATGCGATATCGCAATTCGCGAGCGCACTCTCGAGCGCGGCGGGCTCGTCGATGCTTCCTTCGACAACCTCAACTTCTGTGGTAAACCGCCCGTCAAGCCGATGCGCCGCTCGAGCGAGGCAGCGGACGGCGTATCCTTGCCCTTGAAGGCGCGGCACGAGCCTCGTGCCGATGTAACCCGTTGCGCCCGTTACGAGTACGCGCACTGCACCTACGTCTCGCATGCCGGCATGGTGACATATTGTCCATGGATTGTCTACGACAAACGCTCTGCACGCAATGGCGTTAACGGGCCCTACTTTTGATAACTAGGGCACGTAGTTGAGCGTGTCGACCGCGCCGGACGGGTTAATGACACCGTCGCTCGGGACCAACGTTGCGATGTTCGAGCCGCTCGGATAAGAATCGATGTATACGGCCCCTGCGCCCGTTAGGTAGCCCACGAACGGATACGCCGCGATGTAAATTTGGCTGTTTTGTTTGTTAATCGTCACCGTAAATGCCTGGTAGGCGCTGATCTGCGATGCGATCGCGGTATAGGGAGGCGGAATGACGTCGACGGCATTGTCGGTCTGATCGACGAGAAGCAGGTTCTGCCGCTTATCCAGGGCCATTCCGCCCTGGAAGAACGGGAACGTCGCGAGCAGCGTTGCCGAACAGCCGTTGAGCCCACCGACATATTCGTAGAGATACGCATTCCACGGAGAATGACTGGTGCCGCTCACCATAAAGACGTCGCCGTGCCCATCGACGGCGACCCCTTCGACCGAACCGTCGCCGGAAGGCGGCGCGCATTGATGCGACAACGTGTTACTGTCTTGCGGGTACTCATCGAGCTCGCCGCCTAAAAAGTCGGTCACGTAAACGTTGCCCTGCCGGTCGGTGGTGAGGTTAATCGGATCGATCAACCCCGTCGCGTACACAAAGCTGGGGGTGCTCGAGCCGCGCGGGAACTCGTAGATGCCCGGAGTGTTGGGACCGGAACAAGTATAATCTTCCTCGTAATCTGCAACGTAAAGATTGCCTTTGTTATCGATCCAATCGGCACTGAGGCAGGACATGCCCGATGCGGTAAACGCTCCTACCTCTTTCCATGTCTTGTTACGCAGGACATCAACGCCCGCTGCGCTCGTGGTGTCCAGGGTTACGAAGAGATCGCCGCGGCCTTTCAGAGATCCGCGATGCGGGCCGGAGGGTGCCAATGGAATGGGACCGGCCTTCGCTACGAGGCGACCGCTGGCCGACACGAATCCGCCATTGAGGGCCGTCCGAGCGTCTGGAGCCGGTTGCGAGCCGCCGGCGCAGCCCGTAACGACGCCGAGCATAGCGCTCGACAGCAATAGGCGAGTACTAACCGGTATATTCATGTTATGAGTTCTTTCTGCGGTTCGATCATGTTTACGATGATAGAGCCGGGGCGTCTCAAGATCGTCTCAAACCCGTCGCTGCTGTAGAGATCTGATGAAGTTCAGTCTGCGGTGCGCAACGCACTCCGAACGTTCAAAGGCTTGCGCTTTTATGGCCCAGAATCACTCATCGTGCGCGGGTTCATTCTGGGCCTCTTGCTCGTTTGTATTGCCATCTTCGTGGCGGGACCCGCACTTCGCGCAATGACTCAGTCGCCGCCCGAAGCGTGCACGCAGGCACAACCCGTTCCAGCGGCCCTACAGCTTCCCGATCTCCTGCCACCCGGCGAGCCGGTTGCCTTCGAACATACTTTGCTCGACTATCTTTCATCGTATCGGTATCGCGATCTCGGTTGGTGTGTCGACAAAGAACTGCGCGATACCGGTCCGTTTCTCAACGGCATCTCGTACGGAACGCATCCGACCGTGCGCATCTATTATTCGCCGGAAATTATGACGTGGCTCCGGAACGGCCGCCACGGCGTACCGGCGGACGGCGCAGTCATCATTAAAGAACAGTACGGTTCAAAACCGGCGCGTTATTTTGATGCCACGGCGGAACGCAAGCCGCTGCCCACCGACTGGACGATTATGATCCGCCGCTCGTCGGCGTCGCATGACGGATGGTTCTGGGGTGAGATCTCGACAACGATGTTCGATTCGCCCACCCATGCGCAATACCCGAACGCCGGATTTGGCCTTTACTGCCTACGCTGCCATGCCTCTGCCGAAAAAGCGCTGACGTTTTCCTCACTTGAGAATATTAGCGGCTATGCCGGCAAATCGATTACCTACCACGTCGACTCGTCGTGGCGAGCGATCTCTGACCCGTCGCCTGCAGCATCGAGCCTTGCAACGCCGGCGACGCTTGCAGTACAGACGTTCCCGCCCGAAACGCTCGATACGTTCCTGTCGCAAGCCCACCACGTGCCGGAGTTCGTCACGTCGGATCAGTGCATGAGCTGTCACAGCGGCACGGCAAAGCCTCCGTTCGGCCCCACGATGTGGGCTCACGGAGCTAACATCTCCGAGTACGGCGAGTGGCGATGGTCGCCGATGGCTCTTTCAGGTCGCGACCCCGTCTTCTATGCACAGTTAGAGAGCGAGCTTGCCTCAATCGCGACGTCACACGATGCCGGCTCCGCCGCCAAAATCACGCGCGAGGTAACGAATACCTGCCTGAGCTGTCACGGCATCATGGGAGAGCGGACGTTTGCACATGATTTTCCCAAAGAGACTTTTCCCGTCGCCGCTCTGTTCGATGCGATGCCGCGAGATGCCGGCGCTGCGTACGTCGGGCTAGCCCGCGATGGCGTCAGTTGCACGGCCTGCCATCACGCGGTCGAAGCGAAGTCGGCGGCAGCGAGCGATTCGCTCCCATTTTTCTTAAATCACGTGATCAACGGGCGCTTCGACGTCGGGCCGCCGACGAAAGCATACGGCCCGTTCCACGATGACGCGATCGCTACGCATCCAATGAAAGAAGCGCTGGGGATAACTCCGCACTTTTCGTCGTACATGTCGTCCGCCCGCATGTGCGGAAGCTGCCACACGATTAACCTTCCACTGATCGATGCGAAGCCTCATCAACTTTTGACTCATAGCGTTGAGCAAGCCACGTACCTCGAATGGCTGAACAGCAAATACCAAACCGAATATCATCCATCGGCAGCTGCGCGCTCGTGTCAGGAGTGCCATATGCCCGACGGTGGAGTCAACAAAATTGCGCTCGTTCAGGATCAAAGTTACCCCGAGACGACATACCTAGCATCACGCGAGGACGTGACGGTCCGATTGCGCCATTCGGGTTTTCGCCGTCACGAACTCTTGGGCCTTAACGCCTTTTTACTGTCGATGTTCCGTGAGTTTCCCGGGGTGATGGGCGTGCGCACCTCGGATTATATCTCAGGGACGACGGACGGCATCGACCGCACGATTGCGAATATCGTTCGCCAGGCACGGCATGCGACCGCGACCGTCACCGTGCGATCGCATCTTGACGGACGCCGGTTGATCGCGGATGTCGAAGTCGTTAACCGGACCGGGCATAGATTTCCGACAGGGGTGGC
>JAFAOZ010000083.1 GCA_019247395.1 Vulcanimicrobiota bacterium
ATCGGGCCGGACAAAAAAATCAAGCTGATGCTCGTGTATCCCATGACGACGGGGCGCAACTTTGACGAGGTGCTGCGCGTCATAGATTCGCTGCAGCTCAGCGCCAAACACCGCGTCGCAACGCCGGCGAATTGGAAGCCCGGCGACGAAGTGATTATCGCGGGCTCCGTTTCCGACGACGAAGCGCGGAAAATTTATCCGGAGGGCTGGAAAGCTCCGAAGCCATACCTGCGTTACGTCCCCCAACCGGATTCGTAGGTTGGGGCGCGCCTCCGAATGCAGACGGACTCAGATCCGACGCCCGCAGGCCGCCGTGAAGTGTCGCAGCGCTCCGCCGCGAACCATGCCGGAATGGACATTGACGTTGCGGCGCTCGACCGTCTCCTAACCGCTCCCGAACAGAGTGACGATGTGATACTCGACACGCGTGATGCCAGCGTGGCGGCACGCTGGCATCCGGATGGTCCGGGTGCGCGCTATCTGAACATTCCCTACGACGAATTCGAAGGCGACCAAGACGCTGCCGTCGCTCAATTGCCCGAAAACGCGCGCAACGTACACGTCCTCTGTGCGCGCGGAATATCCGCGGTCGATATTGCGGAAATCTTGCGCGAACGCGGAATTCCTGCCGGCATAGTCGGCGGAGGGATGGCCGCGTGGGCTCGGTATCATCGGATCGTCCGAGTAACCAGGCCTGACGAAGCGTTCGCGATATACCAAATCGTACGCCCTGCAAAAGGATGTCTCTCGTATCTGGTCGTCTCCGGAAAACAAGCGCTGGCAATCGACTGTACGCGCTTCACCGACGTCTATCGCGAGCTTAGCGAACGCCTCGGCGCTACGCTGATCGGCGTTGCGGACACACACCTTCACGCAGACCACGTATCCGGTTGTTCGAAACTCTCATCCGGCGTAGCTCCATATTACTTATCCGACGAGGACGCCAATGGCGGCACTTTGCGTTACGATTCGGTTCCACGGACGATCGAAGTCGGCGAAACGCCGATCCGCGTGCTGTCCTTACCGGTTCCGGGCCATACCCTCGGCAGTACCGCGTTCCACGTTAGGGACCGCTATCTTGTGAGCGGCGATACGTTACTTCCAAACGGCGTCGGTCGCCCCGATCTTGGAAACCGCGCGCTCGAGTGGACGGAGTATCTCTACGACTCACTGACTGGCGTACTAGGAAAATGCGATCCATCGACGGCAGTCCTACCTGCGCACGCGGGCGCCGCCTCGGACTACGATTCGGATGGTGCGTGCATCAGAAATTTAGGCGACCTTCTCGCCGCACAGCTTTCCGCGGACCGCTCCCTATTCGTAGAACGGGTCAGCTCGGCCGTCGCAAAAACTGCGCAACCGGCCGAATACGCCGAGATTAGGCGCGTGAATTTAGGAGTTGAGACCCCCGAGCAGCGTGTGGCGGAACTTGAGACCGGGGTCAATCAGTGTGCGCTTAAGCGATAGCCGCTCAATAACGATAGGGCATCCGCTCGAGTACCGTCAGTCGTCCAACGTCCAACCTTTAAGTTTTTTCGCGGCCACGCCGTAGTTCCCGAGCTGGTAAACCGAAACGGCTGCCGGAGAAAACTCGAAATCATCGAATGGCTGGGCTAGCATCCCTTTGAGATAATCCTCCGGCGCAAGACCAATCGTCACGTGCGGGCTGAAGTTTTTGCCGGTTTGATTCGGCACGAAGCCGGCGACATACTCGATCAGCGGTTCGACGATTTCTGGATTTTCAGGCGTGGTAAAGTAGGCAGCCGCGGTTCCCGATGGTACGGTAAACGGTGCCACGGCATCGATCAGTTTTTGCTGATACGCAAGCAAATCGCTGGTTGGGCGGATCACGATCCCAGCCAGACCTAAGCCTTCCCAGGGTATATAATAGTACTTAAAGGCCGTTAACTTCCACGTCGCGGGACGTTCGGCCATCAGCACTTTGCTCACGCCGGCAAAGACATCTTCGAGCTTGTCGGTCTTCACGTACCGTTGCAAGCACGAGATATGAGGTTGATGTGCAGCGTCCAGCGCGTAGCCTTTCGGGAATGCTCTTAGAAGGCGAGCATTCGCAGCCTGCGCATGTTGCAGCATCGCGACATCCGGCTCAAATAGAACATCGATTGCGGTTGTCTCGCTCATTGGTCGGCCTCCGGCGCCGGTTCTAGCAAAATAGGATTATCGCGCCGGGCTTGGGAGGGCCTGCGTCGGTAAGCATTGCGATCGCCTGGAGGTTGAAGAGTGCTTGACGCTAAGGACAGCGGATGACCGACGCGCTTCCTTCCTGGAATGACGGCCCTGTAAAACAAACGATTGTTGACTTCGTAACCTGCTTGAGGTTGAACGCGGCTCCGCGTGCGAAGCCGCTTTACCTGAAGAACCGCTACTGTTTCCTACGAATGACTTCGCCGCCGAAGTCTTTCCATGCGGCGATTCCGCCTTCGACATACTTCGCATCAAGTCCGCGCGCACGCAGTTCCGCAGTAACTGATTTGCTGACCGATCCACCCCGCGCACAGTAGACTATGACCTGCTCGTGCGCCGGCAGCGACCGCGCCCACGTATCGAGCGATTCCGGGTTGCCGCGCATCGCGCCGGGGACCACGGTACCGTCGGCTTGCAAATCGGTTTCGCGCCGGATGTCAATCAAGGTGCAGTCGCCTGATCGGCGCATTGCAAAGAGCTGTTCGGCGGTTATTGAGTCGCTCATGTGATTCAAGCTCCAACCGGCTCCTTCTACCAGTGGCCGGCGCTTTGACCGCCGTCGACATGCGAGATTTCACCGGTTACAAACTCTGCGCGCTCTAGATACATTACGGCTGACACGACGTCGTCGATCTCGCCCAATCGGCAGAGCGGATCCGAAGACTCGAGCCCCGCGTATGAGTCCGGATTCTGTGTTTTGATGATGCCGAGTGAGACCGAGTTCGCGCGGATACCACGCGGACCGTATTCGATCGCGAGCGCCTTTGTCGCGGCGTTTAGCGCGCCTTTCGTCAAGGACGCCAACACGGCCGGAGAACCGCTAATCGGTTGTTCGGCGACGGTCGTGGTGATATTTACGATGTGACCCCATCCTTGGCGTTCCATTAGCCGCATAGCGCGCTGCGTCAAATGAAAAAAGCCCGTGACATTTGTAGCAAGCATTGCTTCATAGTCCGCCACCGTGTACTGAGTAAAGGGTTTCGCAATGAAGATGCCCGCGTTGTTTACCAGGGTATCGAGACGGCTGAATCTTCCAACGCCTTCGTTTATGATGCGATCGGCGGTCTCCGCTTCACCGACATCGCCCGCGATGTTGACGATACTCGGATCCGTACTGGCGCCGATCGAGCGCGAATTTGCAACGACATTGTAGCCGGCTTCGCTGAACGCGGAGACGAGGCCGGCGCCAATACCGTGCGATGCGCCCGTTATGACCACAACCTTTTCCTTAGCCATACTTGAAGCCGGGCTTGCTCTGCCCAACTTCGATGATGTAACCATCAGGATCGCGGATGTAGCATCGCGTCTCACCGTACTTATCGATCGGCGCGGTTAAAAACGTCGCTCCCCGGCTTCGCCAGAGTTCGTAGCACGCTTGAATGTCGGCTACGCGGATATTCATGAAGCTGCTGATCTCGTCTGGATTGGGCGGCGGTCGCAGCGTTACTGTTGGTTTATCTGCCGTTGGACCGCCTCCAACGTTGACGATCAGCCAAGTGTTTGCGATTCTAATGTACGGCGGCGCGTTTCCGTCGCCTCGGCTCACGACTTCGCCTCCAAAGACCTTTGTGTAGAACTCGACGGATCGCTCGATGTCGGCGACCGTAAGAAAATGTGCAACGGTAAAGCCTTCCTGCGGCGGCATCTGATAGTTGGACTGCTCAACTTGTACTTTGTCCATTAGCGTCTCCTGGGTACGGTTAAGTTGCGGCGCGAACGGTGCGGAACGTGGCGCGAACGTCTTCCGAAAAGAGCTGCGGCTGTTCCCAAGCCGCGAAGTGTCCTCCGACGTCATGCTTCTTGTAGTAGACAAGCTTCGGATACGCCTTTTCCGCCCAACTCTGCGGCGCTTGATAGATTTCGTGCGGAAACGCGCTCACGCCCGTAGGAACGGTGACACCTACAACGTTGAAAAATCCGAGCTTGTTCTCCCAATATAACCGCGCCGAGGAGATTGCCGTCTTCGTCAGCCAGTACATCGTAATGTTGTCGAGAACGTCGTCCCTCGAAAGGCCACCCGGTTTCCCGAAAAAGGCGGGGCGATCATTTCGTAACTGTCCTTGTCGTGATCGAGGATCCAAGCTGCTAGGCCAACCGGCGAATCCATCAGAGCGTAAAGCGTCTGTGGACGATTCGCCATTTCGACCGCGTACCCGAGATGATGTGTATAGAAGTCCGCGAGCTGTCTGTACGCGTGCAACTCGTCGCCCGAAAGTCCAACTGGCGGCGGAGCGTTGGCAATCGCTTTGGCTAGAATGTCTCCGGGAACGGTGCCCGGCATGTTGCTGTGGATCGCCAGCACCGTGGTGTTCGGCTCGAGTAGTGCCAACTGTTGGGTCACCGAGGCGCCCCAGTCGCCGCCTTGCGCAACAAACCGATCGTATCCAAGACGCTTCATCAGAACCAGCCATGCTTTCGCAACGCGGACGGGGTCCCAGCCCAGAGCAGTCGGCTCGCCTGAATAGCCGTATCCTGGTATCGACGGGATAACCAGATGAAAGGCGTCCGAAGCACTCGCGCCGTGCGCGGTGGGATTGCTCAGCAGATCGATTACCTTCATTTGCTCGATGATCGACCCCGGCCACCCGTGCGTGATGATCAACGGTAACGCATGCTCGTGCTGCGACCGCACGTGAATAAAGTGGATGTCTACGCCGTCGATCTCGGTCAAGAACTGCGGCGTCGCATTGAGTCTCGTTTCGATTTTGCGCCAATCGTAACCATCCGCCCAATAATTCGCCAGCGCCTGGACCGTCGCCAACTGCACGCCTTGTGAGTCGTCCGTCACCAACTCGCGCGTTGGCCACCTTGTCGCTTTGATGCGCTTGCGCAAGTCAGCAAGTTCCGCCTCAGGAACGGCTACGCGTGGAAATGGACGAACGGCGGTATTTACGCTGGCCGTTTGTTGAGCGACCGTAGTCATGGGCGTGGTCCTTTCATTAGGGCTTTGGTTAGCCGTCGAGTGAGCGCACGCTACAAGCGACAAGCAGGCGCCGGAAACGCCTGTCGTAGCCATATGGATGAAACGGGACCGCTGCATTAGCGTCTTCGCACGAGACAATCGCGCAGACGAGAGGCGCGCAGCTTCTGCTGCAGTTCGGTAAAAATTTCGAACGAATTTACTCGAGACTGCAAGCGGGCTCTCCTCGCTACTATGGACCTGCATGCTAGCACACGGCGGTGCGCATGGGAAGCAAGCGAGGGGTGGCAGCGATCACCCCAGACGCTTAGAGCGAGGGCAATGACAGGAATACCCCGCCCAGTATCGCGATCAAAGTTCCGCTGAGGACCTCTCCGTAACGTTCGAGTGCACCCAGGTTAACGTTCTGCAGGCTTCGCGCTGACGCGACGGACACGGCGACGTACGTTCCGATCGTGCAGGTTGCAAAGACCAGGCCCATGACTACCAGCAGACCAATGCCGAAGCGAGCGGCAGCGAAGAATGTTGGGATGCCTTCGATCATTGGAGACGATCCAACGATCAAGAGCAGCGTCGTGCGAGACGACGTCTTGTGAGCGTGTTCGTGAAGCAACGGCGTGAGCGCGAGGCTGCCTTCTACCTCGTGCCAGTCGCTGTCACGATGCTCATGCCAGTGCCGATGTTCACTTCCATCTAGGTGCCGATGCCGGTGTATTCTACTCGAGATGACGCTATGTCGAAAGGCAAGCGGTCGCTAGCATACGACAATCTTGCGAAAACTAGCGGAAAACGCGACGCACGCCATGTCGAAATCGAAGATCCCCATTCGATGTATAGGCAGAGCACTACTTAAAAGAGGAGACTTTTCATGAGATTCGCGGTACTGGTCAAGGCCAATAAGGATTCCGAAGCGGGCGTTCTGCCGACGACAGAGCAGCTGTCCGAAATGGGCAAGTTCAACGAGCAACTCATTAAAGACGGCGTCATGCTGGCGGGCGAGGGGCTGCAGGCATCATCGAAGGGCGCGCGCCTGCGCTTCGACGGCGGTCGCACGACCGTCATCGATGGGCCCTTTGCCGAGACGAAGGAACTGGTCGCCGGTTTCTGGATCGTGCAGGGCAAGTCGAAGGAAGAGATCGTCGAGCGCTTCATGCATGCACCGTTCGATGGCGGCCAGGTGATCGAGATCCGTCAAATCTTCGAAATCGAAGACTTCGGCGATAACGCGACGCCGGAGATCCGCGGGCAGGAAGCGCTCCTGCGGGAGCGCCGTGCCTGAAGATAGATTCCAAGGCACGATCGACGCGATCTGGCGCATTGAATCGCCGAAGCTGATCGCGACACTCGCACGGATGCTGCGCGACGTCGGCCGCGCCGAGGATCTCGCGCAGGATGCCTTCGTTGCGGCGCTCGCACAGTGGCCCGACGAAGGCATCCCGCGCAATCCGGGCGCGTGGCTAATGATGGCGGCCAAGCGTCGCGCAGTCGATCTCATGCGCCGAGGCGAGACGTTTTCACGCAAAGCCCAGACCTATGCGCAGGACGTTGCCGAGACCGAATCGACGAGCGATGTTGCGGAAGCGTACGAGGAGATCGACGACGACATGCTGCGCCTCATCTTCCTCACTTGCCATCCGGTGGTTTCGAAAGAGGCGCACGTCGCGTTGACGCTCAAGCTCGTCGGCGGCCTCACCACCGCCGAAACTGCCCGGGCATTCCTCGTTCCCGAAACGACGATCGCGCAGCGGATCGTACGCGCGAAGCGCACACTCGCGGAGGCGCGCGTTCCATTCGAGCTGCCCTCTACCGCGGAGCGTTTGCAGCGGCTGCCCTCGATTCTCGAGACGATCTACCTCATCTTCAACGAGGGATACGCCGCGAGCGCCGGCGACGACGTGCTGCGGCCGGAGTTGGTAGAGGACGCGCTGCGCTTGGGACGCATGCTGGCCGCACTGATGCCGCACGAAAGCGAGGTGCACGGCCTCGTCGCACTGATGGAGATTCAGGCCTCGCGCATACGGGCTCGCGTTGGGGCGGATGGCGAACCAATTCTGCTGCTCGATCAAAATCGTGCGAGGTGGAATCGGTTGCTCATCGCGCGCGGGTTTGCGGCCTTAGCCCGAGCGGAACAGCTTGGCGGATCGCACGGACCATACGTGCTGCAAGCCGCGATCGGCGCGTGTCACGCACGCGCTGCGACGGCAGAAGCAACTGACTGGGTGCGCATCGCGGCACTCTACGACGCCCTGACGCACGTCATCCGGACGCCCGTCGTCGAGCTCAATCGGGCCGTCGCGGTCGGCATGGCGTACGGGCCGCAAGCGGGGCTCGAGCTCGTCGATAAACTCCTCGACGAGCCCGCGCTGCGCAACTATCATCTGCTACCGAGCGTCCGCGCCGATCTTTTGATCAAACTTAGCCGGCCAGCCGACGCGCGCGCCGAGTTCGAGCGCGCGGCATCGCTCGCACGAAATGCGCGGGATCGAAAGCTGTTGCTCGAACGCGCGCAAGCGTGCTCGGTGGGTTAAGTCGGCATCTCGAGCTTTAGCGTAAAGACCGTGCCGAAACTGTTGGCCCCGCCTTTCTCGGTTGTGCCTACGAGGCGGCCACCCTCGTAGCTTAGAGCGGCGTTGGGGTTTGCTCCGTCCAACGCCGAGCCGAAGCTATGCAGCACTTTTTCGGTTCCGTTCGTTTCGATGGTGAAGATTGTGCCGGACCCGTTCGCACCGCCTTGGTAGGTCGTGCCGTAGAGCGCGCCGCCAACTTCGATCAGGCTTGCCCCGGGAGCGCTCCCGTCGGTACCCTTGCCAAAACTGTGAAGCACTCTTTCGGCGCCACCGAGCGTGATGCTGAAGGCGGTTCCACACGAGCTGCACTTATGTGCGCCGCCGCCGGTAGTGGTGCCGTAGAGCGTACCGTTTACGAAGATCAACGGCGCGAAGGGGAAATAGCCGTCAGTTCCCTTGCCGAAACTGTGCAGCACTTTCTCCTTGCCACCCGTCGTGATGCTGAACACGGTGCCGCATCCGCTCGCTCCCGTCACATTGGAGGCGTTCGCACCGCCTTCCGAGGTTGTGCCATAGAGCCTTCCGTTTACGTGTATCAGGCCGGCGAACGGGAAACTGCCGTCGTTTCCTTGGCCGAAGCTGTAGAGCACCTTCTCTTTGCCGCCTGGCGTAATGCTGTAGACCGTCCCGCACGTCGCTCCGCTCATGCAGCTGTTTGCACCGCCCTCGAAGGTCGTGCCGTAGAGCGTGCCGTTCACATCGATCACGCCCCCGGACGGGAAAACGCCGTCGGCTCCGTTGCCGAAGCTGTGCAGCACCTTCTCAACGCCGCCCGTAGTGACGCTAAAGAGTGTGCCAAGGCCATATGTTCCGCCAAACTCAGTTGTGCCATAGAGCGTTCCACCAACGTTTGTAAGGCTTGAGTCCGGCAATTGGCCATCGTTTCCCAGGCCCATGCTGTACAGAACTTTCTCGGCCCCGCGCGCGATGCTGAAGACCGCGCCTGATCCGTTCTCACCGCCTCGGGTGGTCGTGCCGTAGCGTGTGCGATGGTCGCCGACCAGAGCCGATTGAGGAGTATGGCCATCGGGTTCCACGCCAAAGCTATACAGAACACTGTAGCTCGATGGCTTAGCTTCTCGGTTCGGAACGACGTTTGGAGTGTATTGCAAGCGCGAGAGACCGGTTGGGGGCGAGCATGCCGCTATGATGATGCAGCAGGCGAACCGCGCACAAGAGCCCAAAGGCGAGAGCTTCATTTGCGTTGCCTCCTATCTGCCTCTCACGGTATCGCACGACACGGCGCCGGTGCTTGAGCTGCTCATTGTGAACTCGACCGAGGGATACCGTAACTGCGGTGGATTTTTAGGCGCTTCTACGAAAAAGAGATTGTTCGTTTCCCCGGTCGTTCCGGTGTTAGCTGGGCACGCCGGTTTCTTTGTCAGGCCCGTGTCGGTCTGAATGCTCACGGTTATCGTCGACCCCGCATTAAAGTTCGCGACATCGCCGCCGGCATCACCGACAATGTTGAACTCGGCACCGGTCCAGTTGTCGACGAGATCCACGACACCGTCGCTTTGAATGTTGCGCATACCGTATTCGGTGGTACCGAATGAAAGATAAATGCTGTCGCCGTTCGGGGACGCCCGGCCGGTTTCGATTAACTGCCCCAGATCTTTCACGGAAATGTTGGGAATTCTCACGGCCTGGCTATTTTGGTAGCATCCAATGCCGACATAGATCCAATTGCCGCTAGGAGGACAGCCACTCAAGTGGCCTCTTTGAATCGGCATCGGAACGAGCCAAGACTCGATGAAGAGGAACCCTTTCCTCTTGTGCGAGGGATTTTCGAAAACGAACTGTTCCCAGCCACCACAATAGGTTATGCTGCCGCACGCCGGCGTCGGGAAGAACTGCGAGTTCAGTTGCAAGGTATAGCTGTTTAAACCTTGCACGCCGCAACAGCCCACGCTGCGCACACTTCTTACGCCTTTCACGTTAGGAAACGCGCCGATCGCTTTGGACATGAGATGCGGGCTCGTGTCGGCCGTAAAGTCGCGGCCGCCACCTACGGTTTGCCCCAATGCCTGTTGCTTGGAGCGTGGAACCGGATAAAAGTGATGCGGCGGCGGAGCCGAGCAATCGATACGTGCCCATTGCGTCGACGGATAGGTCGCCTGAAAACATCCAGCACCTGGCAAATCGCTTTGCGTCAACGCAAAATGCCAGGAATCCATCGATGCGGCAGTCTTACCGGCCGCGTTCGCAATGCTATTGGGCGGTTGAAACGATTGTGCAAAATTCGAGCACGCCGCTAGAGAAGCAGAAAGTAACCCGATAAGAACCAGTCGTGAAGATTTCATCACGTTAACCTTTCAAACGGAAGCCGCCGAGCCGCTTCCACGTATTCATAAGGACCGGAGGCACGGATTGCATTGGCGAAATCCTCCTCCGGCTAACTGTAAAGGCAAAAGAGGCCGCCTGTCTTGTTTTTTTTACTTTTGTTGATGATTGCCGCGGAATTTTTAGCCGGTCGTAATCGTCGAGCGGTGATCGCCGAAAGCGGAGGCACGCTCGGGTCCCCTCTGGAATTACAGAGCGGATGGAGCGAGTAATGCGCCCATCGGGAATGGGCCTCCAGCGAGCACCGAGGATCTTTTATTTCGGGCCGTTCTCGCTTGACGCGTCAGCGGAGCGCCTCTTTCGGCGTGGAAGCCCGATCCATCTGACGAGCAAAGCTTTCCGTCTCCTGCTGCTGTTCGTCTCGAAACCCGGCGTCACGCTTCGGACTCAGGAAATCATGGCAACGCTCTGGGCCGAAGATGAGCACGCCACGGAGCAGACCCTGCGGCAGCACGTCCTTTTAGTGCGTCATGCCCTCGAAGACAACGTGGCGGAGCGCTACATCGTCAGCGAGTACGGCTGCGGCTATCGCTTCACCGGCAAAGTTACGGAACGGCCGTCGTCATATATGGCGGTCATCGTAGATCAATATTGCGTCGCCGCAAGCGAATTTCAGCGCTCGAGCAGCCCCGCAGGCATGCTCGCAGCGCTTCATATGTACGAACGTGCTCTCAGTATCGATCATTCCAGTGCAAACGCCTTAGGCGGCGCGGCGCTGACGCGTATCCTAATGGCGGATTTTCAGTACGACAGACCGCGCGAGCTCTTGGAGGCCGCACAGAGGCAAGCCGAAGCTGCGTTGCTGCTTCGGCCGGACTGCATCGACGCGGTGCTAGCGCTTTGCAAAGTTAGCCTCGATTATTTCTGGGACTTTGAACGCGCCCTACGGCTGGCGCAGCGCGCCGCCGATATTGATCCGACGAACCGGATTGCGGCGTTCATGTATCCTTGGATTTTAATTTTGTCGTCCCGATTTTCTGAAGCCATCGACTTCATCGACGGCCTTCCGCGAGCCACTTCAGCCCTAAACGTGATGGTCACGTGCCGTGCGCTCGCAACGCTCTTTTCCGGCGACTACGATACGGGACGAAGCGAACTTGCAGCCGCGTCGCGCCGCTGGCCCGACTATTGGTTCGCGCGGACGTTCTTCGGCCTTGCCTTGATTCTCGTCGGGCACGAACGCGACGCGCTGCGAATCTTCGACGAGGTGCGACTCTCCGCGTACGATCCGCTCGTAGGCAACCAGATGAATGCGCGCTATTTCGCGGAAGGTTATGCGCTATACACGCGTTTTCGGCTGGGCGACGTCGTGGCTGCCGAAGCTGGGATCGAACGCCTCGCTAGACTTTCGGAATCTCAATTCATTCCAGCAACGATATTTGCACTCGCCGAGATCGGCCGCAGGAACTACGGCGAAGCGCAAAAGTACATCAGCCAATGCCGCGACAATCGTGAGTGCTGGTACACCCATCTCGGGGTCGATCCTCTCGTTAAAGAATTACACTTGGACGTCGCCAACCTTTACCAGCCGACTCGCCCAGCGTCCTGACGCGCTTGTCTCGCCACAAGATGTCGGTTACACTTTGTCTCTGGCCGCCACGCGCTCCGCGATACCACCGGTGCCTGGAGCCGTTAGTGGCGTCTTGAGAAAAGAGGCACGCATGAACCGGACACTTCAACGAAGCTTCTGGATCTTAGGCGGAATTGCCGCGATCACCGGGTTTCTCGCAATCCTCACGGCCATCGCGCCCGACTGGATCGAACTCGTGCTTGGCTCGAATCTTGATCTCGGTAACGGATCGATCGAGCGTTTAATCAACATCGGACTGTGCTGCGCGACCGTCGCGTCGTTCATTCTCGCCGCGCTCGAGTGGCGGCGAACAGGAACTGCGGGCATCACGTAAGCCGCCATGGCGTTCGAGCTTGAAATCGGCCAGCCGTTGCCAAACGGGGTCATCATCATCGGCGAGCTGACGCCAGTCAGCGGGATAGCGACCGGTCTTCTTAGGGCAGAGCCGGTTATGGTCGACAGCGTCACCGTCCAGATCGGCGGCGGCGCGCCGGTCACGGCCGAGCTCTCTTTCGGCGCCACTCGAATCTTCAAAGCCAACGTCCTCGTGCCTGGACCACCCGGGCCCACCGTGGTGACCGTCACGGCCCGCTATGATGACGGGCGTCCGCCGCAAACGAAATCGTTCACAGCCATCGCAACAGCAGGCGCCCTAAGCGGTTGCTGGTTGGCCGACGACGGGATGCTGTTCTTTCTCAATCAGAGCGGCAATACGCTCTGGGGGGTGGGACTCAATCAGGGGCTCGGGCTTCAGGGTCAAGGTCTGAGCGTCACGACGGTGTTTGCAGGCGCGGTTCAGCCGGTGACGGTCATGGACTCTGCAGGCGTTGGAGTCGCGGGACCACCGATCGGCATTCCTCCGGTAACGCCCGGTATCCAATGCACGTGGGCCGACGTCCCGCGCGGTACCCGATCGCTAAGCGGAACGTTGGACCTTGATCCTGAGGGCGGCGCGAGCGGCGTTCAGATCCTAAACGTCGTCGCCCAAACCGGTGGTTTTACGGCCACGAAGCTGACGCGTGTCGTCTACGCACCGCCGCAGCAGACGGATATTCAGACTCTCTTCGAACTCGTCAATAAAAACGTCAGCGAGGACGAAACCTTGGCGAGTGAGGGCGGCACCCTTAACTTGCCCAACCTGACGCCGTACAAAGATCCGGTCGTGGTCTTCGGGAGAGTCGTGAACGCAAACCGGTACGTGGTCGTAAACCGCAGACCGAGTGATGGCCTGACGTATGCAGATTTCATTTGCACGCAGGGTGGCGGCGGTCTCGACGGCGACATTGACTTCGATCTCGTTCTCGATGCCGGCTGGCTCGACCCGAACTTCTGGACCGAAGGATGGCAGCCGGGAGTCAACCCGCAGGACTTTCTCGCGAAGGTAAACGCGAGCGACGGCAGCCTGCATCTCGAAGTTATCATGTTCGGCCGCGATGCCAGCTGCGCGGAGCCCGAAAGCTACAACAACCCGCCACTGCTGCCGGGCTGGCAGGAAATGGACGGGGACAGCGTACTCATCAACGGCCGCCCGCTGAACGGCGCGCTGCAGACGCAGGACCCCGGCCAGCCTCCACCACCCCTGCAAGTTACCGCGATCGGCGGTCACTCGGTCGACATCATTGACTCCGTCCGCGTCACCGGTGCCCTAGTGCTGGACTGCGGTCACACGGGCGACCTCGGAACGCTGTTCGATCGGTGCCAAGCGAGCAATGCGAGCTACGCAAATCAGGAAATCCATCCCATCTACGCCATCGACATCATCAATGCGACGTCGCAGGAAAATCTGAGCGGCGTCTGGGGCGATAACTATGGCATGACCTATTATGTCAGCCACGTCGGCGACACGGTCTGGTGGTTCGGCATGGGACCGTTTCGCAACGGCAATTTCGCGCAAGTCTTTCTGGGCGTATCAACGGACGGGACGATCGAAGGGTCCTGGCAGGACGTTCCGCTTGCACCCGGAGTCAGCGGTGAGCCGTTGCAGCTCTCCATCGACACGACAAGAATGCTGCTGATGCCAACGTCGTCGGATTCTCTCGCCGACCGAAGGTGGAGGAAACTGTACGACGCGCCAGCTCCGTCGGTACCTTAGGGACGTCTGCGTTAAGAGTTTTCTTAAGCCGAGCGTCTCCTGAGCGCGGTGCTAGGCCTGTCGCGCGATCACCGCGTTTGCCTCCCGAATCGCGCGACCTTCATCACCATCACGTTCAAGCGATTCGTTTGCGACCTTAGCCCACAAGTCTCTTAACTCCGGTGTCGTCGCTTTGTGCGTGTGCCTCTCGGCATCGTCAGCTGTCCACGGCATGCAACCATCATACCCTCCGGGCTGCGCCGGCTCTACGGGGAGCCGAGTTCGATCAGTGCAAACCGCCGCCCCTTGCATGAGGCTCCATCCCGTCGTAGTAAACAGACTTCGTGAAACAAACCGAGGGCCAGCCCGGGTCCTCGCTCACCAAGCGCGAGCTC
>JAFAOZ010000089.1 GCA_019247395.1 Vulcanimicrobiota bacterium
GAAGCCGCTCATTTGGCGCTTCGCGAGCTCGTGCTGCGGATGATCCGGCAGGCCGGGATAGTAAACTCGCGCGACGTCGTCGCGCGCGGCTAAGAATTCGGCGACGATTTGGGCGTTACGCGCGTGCTCGCGCATTCGCAGCGCGAGCGTCTTGGCGCCGCGCATCGTCAACCACGCATCCTGTGGTCCGGGCACTCCGCCCGCCGCATTCTGTTGGAACCGAATCTGCTCGTGAATGGCCGGATCGTCGGTGATGGCAATGCCGCCGACGACGTCGCTATGCCCGCCGATGTATTTCGTCGTCGAGTGGACGACGATCGTCGCGCCGAGCGCGAGCGGCTGTTGAAAGTACGGCGTCGCAAAGGTATTGTCGACCGCCACCGGCCGGCCGGAGGCAATCGTTGCGATCGCCCCGATGTCGACGAGCTTGAGCAGCGGATTGCTCGGCGTTTCGAGCCACAGGAGCTTGGTCGCCGGACGCACGGCGGCGCGTACGGCGTCGTGATCGGTCATATCGACGTAACTGAACTCTAACCCAAAGCGCTCGAAAACGCGGGAGAAGAGCCGATACGTGCCGCCGTAGAGGTCGTCGCCGACGACGACGTGGTCGCCGGCGCAAAGCAGTGAGAGCACCGCGGACGTTGCGGCCATTCCGCTCGAGAATGCGCTTCCGTAGCGCGCGCCTTCCAACGAGGCCAGCTGTCGTTCGAGCGCGAGCCGCGTCGGGTTGATGGTCCGGCTATAATCGAAGCCCCTGTGCTCGCCGACCGCCGTTTGCGTATACGTGGACGTTTGATAGATGGGAACGATCGTCGCTCCGGTCGTCGGATCGGGCTCTTGCCCGACGTGTATGGCCTTCGTCGCGAACTTCATGTGGACGGACGGACGACGTCGGAGCTCGTGGAGAGGAAGCTGATGATATCCTGGCGGGTCAACACGCCGATCGGCTCCGCGTCGTCGGTGACGACGATCGCCGGATTCGCAAGCGTCAGCAGCTTGTACGCGCGTTCGATCTCCTCCGACTGCTCGAGTGCCGGGAACGGGCGCCCCATTACTTCGCTGACGGGCTGATGAATGATGTCCGCATGATCGAAGACGCTCTGCATGACGCCGATGTCGTTGACGCTTCCGACCTGTTCGCGCTCCTGCATGACGGGGATTTGCGAGATCTCGTACTTACGAAGAAGATCGAGGGCCGTCTTAACGGTGTCGTGATGTTGCACGGTAATGAGCGGCGGCAGGGGCGTTTTGCTACGAAGCACGTCGCCGACCGTAGCGCGCCGCTTAGCGTCAGCGAGAAAACCGTTTGCGATCATCCAGTCGTCGTTGAAAATCTTCGACATATAGCCGCGGCCGGAGTCGGGCAAAATCACCACGACGATTGCATCGGGCGGTAGACGTTTTGCCAACTTCACGGCGGCGACGGCCGCCGTCCCTGAAGAGCCGCCGACGAGCAGGCCTTCTTCGCGAGTGATGCGGCGTGCCATGAGAAACGAGTCGCGATCCGAAACGCGGACCATTTCGTCAATGACGCGCAGATCCACGGTCTCCGGCAAGTAGCTCATGCCGATGCCTTCGACGGCATACGAACGCGGAATGTCGCCGGAGTAGATGGAGCCTTCCGGATCGGCGCCGACGACGTGAATCGCCGGATTCTTCTCTTTGAGAAAGCGCGCGGTACCGGAGATGGTGCCGCCGGTTCCGATTCCCGCGACGAAATGGGTGATCGTGCCGCCCGTCGCCTCCCATATTTCCGGGCCGGTCGTATGATAGTGCGCTTCGGGATTCGAGTGATTGTGAAACTGGTTCGGCTGAAACGCGCCGGGGATCTCTGCGGCGAGCCGGTTCGCGACGCCGTAGTACGATTCGGGCGAGTCGGGCGGAACGTTCGTCGGCGTAATGACAACCTCGGCGCCGTATGCGCGTAAGAGATCGATCTTCTCACGCGACATTTTGTCGGGCATCACGAGGATGCAGCGATAGCCTCGGATTGCCGCCGCCATAGCCAACCCGGTCCCGGTGTTTCCGCTCGTCGGCTCGACGATGGTGCCGCCGGGTTTGAGCAGGCCGTGGTGTTCGGCGGCATCGAGCATTGCAACCGCCGGACGGTCCTTAACGCTGCCTCCGGGGTTGACGTACTCGACCTTCCCGAGCACGAGGCACGCCGCGCCGTCCACCACCTTGTTGAGCTTTACGAGCGGAGTATGCCCTATTGCCTCGAGAGCGTTTTCGCAGTAGACCAGACCGGCCATTGGGGGCGACGGGGCGCGGGTTGCCATAGGAGCGGCGGCTTCGGCGCGGCGAAGAAGTTCGCCTATGAAACGATACGCCGGTGCAGTCTATCTCGCAATCGCGTTGCTTGCCATTGGAATAGCGGGATGCAACAACGACTCGCTGCCGCCGGCATCGGGATACGCAAGCGTGAGCGGAATCATCGTCGATTCAGCGACCAACGCTCCCGTAGCGGGCGCGCAGATTACGATCGACACGATTCTCACCGCGACGACCGATTCGGCCGGAAAGTTTTCAATCGACAAAGTTCCGAGCGGCATCGCGGATTACGCGGTAACCGCAAAAGGTTATCAGACGCTCGCGTCGTCGGCGAACGTCGAGCCCGGCAAGCCGCTGGCTTTAAACCTCACGCTCGTCCAGCAGCCGCCGCACTAGGCCGCAGCTTCACGAGCGTCGCGCGCTCCGCGACCGTTCGATCGACGATTCCAAGCACCACTGCGGCAAGCTTCTCGGGGTCGTGCCGGACGGTTTCGGTCTCTCCCATCACCGCGGCGCGCACCGGTTCGATTCCGAGCGCTGAAATGCGTTCCAAATCCGGTTCGACCGGAACCTGACCTTCCTGCGCATACGCGCCGAGCAGCCGCGACGGTGGCTCGTCATTGACGATCACGTAATCGAAGACGCGTTCGCCGGCGTTTGCCAGCAGTGCCTCGACGTGATCCCCCGCCGTCATGCCATCGGTTTCACCCGGCTGCGTCATGACGTTGCAGACGTAGATCTTTACCGCGTGTGCGTGCGCGACTTCGCGCGCAATACGGTTCACCAAGAAGTTGGGAGCGACCGACGTGAAGAGCGAGCCGGGCCCGAGCACGATCGCGTCCGCATCGCGAATCGCCGCGATCACTTCGTCGAGCGGCGCCGCGGGCGGCGTATCGAAAAATACGCGCTTGATCCGCCGGCTCGCGCGCGAAATATTGGACTCGCCCTCGAGGATCGTTCCGTCGTCGAGCTCGGCGCAGAGACGAACCACGCCGAGCGTCGCAGGTAAGACGCGCCCGACGACGTTGAGCACACGGCTCGATTCCTTGATCGCCTGATCGAAATTGCCGGTGATGCCGGACATTGCAGCGAGGAAAAGATTGCCGAAGGAGTGGCCGGTCAAGCCTTCGCCTTCGGTGAAACGATAGCGGAAGAGGTCGGTAACGAGCGCTTCGTCATCGGCCAGCGCCACCAAACAGTTGCGAATGTCGCCCGGCGGCAAGACGCCCAGTTCCTTTTGGAGACGCCCCGAGGAGCCGCCGTCATCGCTTACCGTAACGACGGCGGTGAGATTGCTGGTTCGCCGCTTGAGGCCGCGGAGCAGCGTCGACAGTCCGGTGCCGCCGCCGATCGCAACGACCTTGTAGCCTTGTTGAAGACGCCGGCCCGCCAGCGCCTCACGGAATCCCTTTGGATTGCGCGACCGTGCGTTGCGCACCACGGCGCGCAGCCACATTCTAATGCCGGTGACCAGCATTGCGATGCCGATGACGGCCAGGATCCACGTCAAATATGCCGGCGCGAAATAATCGTCGACGATGTCGTCGAGAACCTCATTGATATGGATTCCAGTGCCCTCAGCGATCAGCCAGCGCGTGGCGGCGTCCACGAGCACGACGACGCCGAGCACGCTGAGCAAAATCCAGCGCTTGATGCCCATACCGGGCAACAACCAATGAAGCGAGCGCGCAAAACGTTCGCGCATTACGTAACTCGCGCGAGGTCGCGGGCTTCGGTCGCGACGTCGAGCCTCGGATCTTCCGCGAACCGCTGCATCAAGCGCTGAGCAACGTAGACCGAGCGGTGCCGGCCCCCGGTGCAGCCGATGCCGATGGTAAGCTGAGTCTTTCCTTCGGCAAGGTATCGCGGCAGCAGATATTCCAGCAGATCGGTTACTTTCGCGAAGAACGGATCGAACGACGCATCACCGGCAATAAATGCGCCGACTGCTGCATCCTCACCCGTCTGCGGCGCGAGCGCCGGCACGTAGTTAGGATTTCGCAAGAAGCGAACGTCGAAGAGCAGATCGAGATCGGTCGGCACGCCGAACTTGAATCCGAACGAAACGAAGGTGGTCGTCAGTCGAACGGGCCGGTCGCGCAAGAAGACCGCCGCGATCCGTTCTTTGAGGCCTCCTGACGTAAGACTCGTCGTATCAATTACGGCGTCCGCTCGCTCGCGCAACGGGGCGAGCATCCGGCGGTCGGCTTCGATGGCCTCATGCAGCGAACCGGCGGTCGAGTGAGGGTGGCGTCGCCGCGTCTCGCTGAAGCGCCGCACGAGCAGATCGTCGGCGGCATCCAAAAAAAGCACGTGCGTGTCGTGCTCACGAGCGATGCGATCGATCGCAGCCGCGGGGTCGCCGAGCTCGTCGCCGCTGCGAAGATCGAGCGCAATCGCGACGTCACGCGCGGACGAGCGTTCCAGCGCGGGTATAACGGCGTCAAGAACGACCGGCGGCAGGTGTTCGATGCAGTAGAAGCCCAAATCTTCGAAAGACTTTATTGCCTGGCTCAAGCCCGCACCGGAGAGGCCCGTCACGAAGACGATGCGCAGCGAACCCATACTATGAAGCTCTTTTCGCCCGAGCGTGCAAACGCCCTCATTCCCAAGCTGGAGCCCCTCATCGAAGAGCTGCTCCAACGGAGGCGCGAGCTCGCCATCAAGCTCCTGGAGTCCGACCCGGCGCTTCACCGGCCGGAGCCCCGACGGCCGCGCATCGCGTCGGCTCGCTCGGCGCTGCCCGCCCCTCGTTTC
>JAFAOZ010000200.1 GCA_019247395.1 Vulcanimicrobiota bacterium
ATAATGCCGAGCATAAAGGCCGGCAGTGCTTGAACGTCGGCGATACTCGCCGGAGCGTATGAAAGGCCGAGCGCTGCGGCCGCTATGACCAGGAACCATACCGGCGAGCGCGTCCAGACGTAGAGCAGGACCGGAAAGACGAAGTACCATCGAAATTCGATGGGAAGCGTCCAGAACGAGCCGTTCAAGAACTGCGTGTGCACGTCAATAAAGAAGAGCTGCTTGAGAAAGTCCGACGTTGAATAGTAATACGGCATCGCATCCGGACGTCCGAATCCAAGCTTTAGAATCGTGACGAAGAACGCGAGGATGACGGCATAGGCGATCCAGTACGGCGGAACGATCCGCACGATCCGGTGCGCAGCGTACCGCGCGGTGTCGAAGAGTGTGGCGCCTTCATGCCGCAGCGCGGCAATCGTGGGGTACGAGAGACAGAATCCCGAGAGCACGAAGAAAAGATCGACGCCGTGATTTCCGTGCTTGAGTACGTTGTCGAGCAATGAGCGCGGCGCCGCAGCGGATGCAACGACCGCGTGATGCGCGACGACGAGCAAGACGGCGATGGCCCGTAGGCCGTCGATATATGCGACGCGCCGCTTTGAGGTCACGCGTTTGACTGCGAGAGCCGGTATTCGACTGATCCGCTCGCGTGCGAAGCTCGGCGCGCGAGCGTCACGGCGCCCGCGACGAGCGCGAGCAATCCGAGCCACGTCGGCAGACGCAGCAGCCACATCGCTGCATTGTTGGTGCTATTGCCGAGAACGTAATCGCGCCAGCTCGCCTCCGCCAAACGCGGGTCGATCGGCGGATGCGGATGCGCTACCGCGGCGACGTGCGGTGCGCCGGCCGCCGCATAAAAGAGACCGACCACGATCGCAAACGCGACGACCGTGCCCGCGAGCGCGAGCGTTCGGTCGCGAGCGCCCAAAACGTAGAGCAGATACGCAACCGGGGCGAGCGGTGCTAAGAACAGCGCAACGGAGGTCGCCATCATCCAGGGCACGGCGAGCAAGAGTAACGCCGCGAGCAGCCACGGAGCGCGCGTGCGATCGTTGGTGACCAGGAGCAACGCGGCGGGAACGGCCGCGGCGATCTCCGCGGTATGCACGAACGATCCGCCCAGCAGTGCGAAGGCGGGAGGGACGAGCACGATTGCGGCAGGTGCGGCGTAGCGGTCGGCGAGGCGCAGCGCGACGATAACGCCGGCCGCGGTTGCAATCGCGTACGAAACCGTGCCGGCGAGCGCAGCCGAAGCGTCGGGGGCGCCGATCGCCGCAAGAATCGTCGAGAGGCTGTACTGATTGTCGCGCGATACTTCGGCCAGCGCGTGCGCCGGAATCACGGCCGTGAAATATTGGAGCGTCGTCGCGATGCCCGCCGTCGAAAACGAAAGCGCGCCAAGCAATGCGATCCCGATGCCGAGCGGGAGTCTCGAGGCCGGTACTGCGACTCCGAGCGCGATGAGCGCCGGGAGGCCGATCTGCGGTTCGATCATTGCCGCGGTCGCGGCAACCGCCGCCCAAACGTACCTTTTTCGTGCGAGCGCAAGTGCCGTCAGTATCAGCGCACAGAGCGCGACCGGCAAGACGTTGCCGGCAGCGAGCGTCGTGAGGCCGACCGCGAGCGCCAGCGCGGCCCACGCAATCCGAAACGGCGCGCGAACGATCGCCGCCAACGCGTAGGCAGCTCCAACGATCGCCAACGCGAGCAGCATCCACCAGACGATCGTCGCATCGGCAAACCGCAGCGCGGTCAGCGGTGCGAAGAGTGCGAGTGCGTACGGCGGATACGGCGCCGGCACCGTGACGCGCTGCGGCGGCCGATAGTACGGCGCGGGCGTGTCGCGCTCGCATGCGTGCAGCGGCGCGGCTTCGTACGGATCGCGCCCTTCTCGAAGCAGCGTCGCCGCGCAATAATAGGCCCGCGCATCGATGCCGAGCCAACCGGCAGCGCGATCGCCGTAGAACTGCGCACCGATCGGCAATAGGGTGCAGAACGCGACGAGCGCTGCCGCTGCGAAGCCGGCGCGACTCAGCCGCTCTGCGGCGGCCTCGCGCACCAGTAGTGCGAGCAACAATGCAAGGCCGAACCAGGTCGGAAGACGGACCGCCCACGCCGCGAGCGTTCCGCTCGAGTTGCCGCGCGAGTAGCC
>JAFAOZ010000221.1 GCA_019247395.1 Vulcanimicrobiota bacterium
ATTATGCAGCGCCCGATGGGGTACTACACGCAAGAAACGAAATCGGTCGAAGTCAATCGTTATGCACTTCGGCTTTCCGACGGCATGGAGAACGTCTCCGACGCCGACGGGAGCGGGAAATTACCGCCGGCAATTATCGAGCCGGAGTTCATCGGCCCCTTCGCCTGGACGGTCCGTTCTTCGATCCGTGTCGCGCCCGCGCCGCAGAGCGTCGCGATGTCGCCCGATATTTCGGGCTTTATGACGATTGCCCACGTCGTTTCCGTGGCGAAGTGGCCGTATGCGCTTTCCGGGAATGCCGTATCCCCAAAGCCGGAGCAGCTCGATGGTCACGAGACGTACCATTTTGAGCTGAAGCCGCGCGAACAGCCGCAGCGCTACAATCTGCGCGACCTTTGGATCGATGTACAAACATACGACGTCTGGCGGGTGCGTTTCGTCGGTACCTATCGCCCTTTTCCGCGAGCCCCGATTAGCCCGACGGAAGCAACGGTAGACCTGCGCAACGTGCTCGGCTGTTGGGTCGTCACGCGCGCCCAGTGGGACTATCAGGATGAGCCGACGATCTATTTCTTCGACGTGCAGAATAACGAAATCGGCTTGCCTACGACCTTGCCGGATTGGCTCTTCGACGCGCAAGAGTATCGAAAACACCAAGCGGCCGGCGAACCGGACTATATCGGTCTTTTATTAGAGCGGCTGCGCAAAGGAACGGATAAGGCGCCGCCAACTTAGGCGCGCGCGATGCAGTCGATCTCAATGCGGGCGCCGCGCGGAAGCGCCGCCACGGCAACCGTGCTGCGCGCCGGCTTGGACATGCCGAAGTATTTTTCGTAGACGGCGTTGACCGCCGCGAAGTCTTTCATATCGACGAGGAAGATCGTCGTCTTCACGACGTCGGCGAACTCGTAGCCGGCGGCGCAGAGCACCGCGCCAAGATTTTCGATGACGCGCTCGGTCTGCGCGCTCACGTCGCCGTCAACAATTTCGCCGCTCTTTGGATCGAGCGGAATCTGGCCGCTGCAATAAAGCTCGGTACCGCATTGCACGGCTTGGCTGTACGGGCCGATGGGATGCGGCGCGTGGGCGCTGTGAACGTGCTCGTGTTTCATGGTGCCGCATGCTCGCGCGTCATCGTGCCTTTGAAGGCCATTGGCGCTTCGTCGATGCCGAAGTTTGCTTTATACAACTCGTCTACCCGCTCGAGCTCATCCGGCGTCAGCGCCGGCGCGTTCGAAGCCGCGGCGAATTCTTCGAGCTGGGCGCGGTCGTAGATGTTCGGCAGCACCGTCATCACGCGGGGCTCGGCGAGCAGCCATTGGATCGCGGCTTGGCCGAGCGTGCGATCCGGACGCTCCAAAAAGCGCAGCTGGCGCACCTTCTCGACGCCGTTGATCAGCCATTCGCGCGGCCTATGGCGGCGGTGGTCGTTCTTCGGAAACGTCGTCTCGGCAGTGTAGTGGCCTTCGAGCATTCCGCTGGAATGCGGCACGCGAATCATGTAACCGGTATCGGCATCCGATTCGTATGCCGCGCGGATTTGCTCGTCGCCGGGATACTGTTCGAGCATGTTCCAAATGATCTGCAGCGTCGCGGCGTTGCGCCGGCGAACTGATTCCACGCCTTCATAGAGCCAGCCGATCGCCGGGCCGAGGGCGACGCCGTACATCCGAATCTTGCCTTCGCGCTTGAGCGTTTCGAGCAGCTCCCAGAGCGCGTCGTCGTCAACTTGGGGCATGCGCGCGTTATGCATCTGATAGATGTCGACGTAATCCGTCTGCAAACGGCGCAGCGACGCTTCGAGCGCGCGGCGCACGAAGGCCGGCGAGAAATCTTGCGGCAGCTCCGATTGGCCGCGGCGCTCTTGCGCCGCGTTTGAAAAGTCGTAACCGAATTTGGTGGCGTAGACCACGCGTTCGCGCCGGTCGCCAAAAGCCTTCGCCAACTGTTCTTCGCTGCGCCCGTTGCCGTACGTGTCCGCTGCATCGTAGAGCGTGATCCCGAGATCGTGCGCGGCGCGGAGCATGGCGACGGCTTCCTCGTCGCTCTTTTCGCCCCACCAACCGGTCGCAGTGGTCCAAAGCCCGAAACCGACCTCACTGACGGTGACGTCGCTGCGCGGATACGTACGATATTTCATATGCGGGCCTTCTCCGTTGGCCTCGCTAACACTAGTAGCCCAATCATGATCGAGCGAGTCGCCGCCTGGATCGAGCGGTATTTCCAGAATCCGCAGCGCTACCGCGTCTTTCCGCAGGTCCGGCCCGGCGACGTGATCGGCGCGCTTCCAACGGAAGCTCCCGAGCGCGGCGAGCAGTTCGAGACGATCTTTGCCGATTTCGAGCGCATCGTCGTCGCGGCGACCACGCATTGGAACCATCCGCGGTTCTTCGCGTACTTTGCCACCAGCGCGGCGCCGGTCGCGGTTGCAGCCGAGGCCCTAGCC
>JAFAOZ010000159.1 GCA_019247395.1 Vulcanimicrobiota bacterium
AACGGAGCACTGCGAGCGCGACGAAGAGAAAGAGCGCTGGCTCGACGGGCTGAGCAACGAGCCGTTCAACGTGCAGCCGTACGCAAAAGTGCAGCCGGCACCGGTGGATCTGGACGAATTTGCGCCCGAGGGTGCCAAGATCGTTGCGCCGGTTGTCCGGGCGTCGGCCGTGATTCGCGCGCTGCTCGGCGACGATTTTCGTCCCGCCGAAGCCGACGCCGTCAAAGAAGAGCGCGTCACCGTTGAGTGCATCGATCTCCATCTTCGGCCGACGTATAACTTCAAATGCGCCTGGGCCGCGAAGAACAAATCGGCCGACGTGGCGATCGATGGAATCACCGGCGAGCTGCAGACGCGCCCGTCGGCAACGATGGCAGCGGTTGCGAAGCTGCTCAAACCGGAGAACCTCTACGATATCGGCGCAGAGACTCTCAATCTCGTCATCCCCGGCGGCGCAATCCCGTTGAAAGTCGTCAAAGCGCTCGCCGAAAAGCGCAAAAGTTAAAACGCCGCTTCGATTGCGCTGCGTAACGCAGATTCCGGTTCACTCCAGGCATCGACGAACGACTTGAGAATTCCGCCGGTAAAGCCCCAGATATGCCGCCCTTCGTAGTCGAATGCGTACATCGTCTTGCCATGCGCTGCGATAATCGCCGTATCTTCGTAGAGCGCGCCGGCGGCGAGAATCGCCGCGAGGGGCACCGCAAAGAGGCTCGCGATCTCCTCGCCGTCGACGAGAAATCGCGTCGCCGCATCGAGCACGCCGACGATCGGCGTGACGATGAAGCGATAAAACTCTTGCTTTGAATCCGGCAACCGTCCGGCGACGCGCACGCGCTCGGACTCGACGCCGATCTCTTCCTCGAGCTCGCGCAACGCGGTACGTACCGGATCGCCGGCGTCGCTCGCATCGGCAGCACCGCCGGGGAAGGCGATCTGTCCGGGATGCCGGCGCAAATGTTGCGCCCGCTCGACGAAAATCAAGCTATGCGGCGGCGTTGCGAGAACCGGCACGAGCACCGCGCCGCGCCGCCACGAACCGTCGCTCAATTCCTTAGTGGGGTGCGAGGCTAACCGTTACCCCGACGAGCTCCGCCGCCTTCTCGACCGTGAGCGAGCTCTGCAGCGCACCGCCGCCGGGGTAAGCCCAAAAGCCAACTTTCGCGACGTGGCGGCTTTGGGTGCCGTACGGCATCACCAGCTCTTTGCCCGAGATCCAGAATCCGTGGATCAGGGTGCTTTTGTCGCCTTTCAGTTGAATCGTCCCGGCCGACTTTCCGACCGAGCCCGACATCTTAAAGCGATACAGTATGCGAGTCGTCGTATCCTGAGCCGCCAGGTAGGTGCCGTCCCACTCAATGCCGCCGGGATACGTGATGTTTTTATCGAGCGAAATTTTCTTCAGCGTGCTGCTTCCGCCGGCGAGCTCGGCGAACTTTGCCTCGTGGCTACCGGTACCGGTGCCGTCCACAAAGACGTTGCTGTGGTCGTCGTAACCGCAGAAGAAGAACGAACCGAGCGTGTTATCGGTGTACGTGCGCGGAATCGCCTGGCCCGACTTGAAGATCGACAGGCCGCCGGGACCGTTCGACTGCGAGATGATGTTCGCCACCGCCACGTCGCCCGTTTTCGGATCTTCGGCGCAGCTGAATGGAAAGTAACCGAACATCAGCAGCGTTTTGATCGGCTTCGTGCCGCCGTGGCGATACTTGAGTACTTGCAGCGCGTCGCTATCCACCACGTAGACGTCGCCCTTCGGATCGGAGCAGAGGCCCGCGGGATTTCGAAAGCCGCGTAAGACGCCGACGGGCTTTCCCGCCGGATACGAAAAAACGTCGACGCTTCCGCGCGCATCCGAAACGTAGAGCAGGTCTTGCGTCGCGGCCGACGGTTCCATCCACGAACCGGCCGGGTCGAAACGGCTCGCAGCAAACGGAGCGGCGACCGCCGTCGGGGTTGCGGGCGTGCCGCCGGCGCAGCCGGCCGCCGCTACCGAAGCCGCAACCGCGAGCAGAAGGCGCAATACTAAAGGTGTTCTCATCTTAGATCGCCTGAATCTTCGCCATCATGCCCAGATCTTCGTGATCGAGAATGTGGCAGTGAAAGAGGAACGTTCCCTTGATCGTCGGGTCGCGGAAATCCATGATCAACACGAGCGATCCGGGCGAGCCGTCGCGGAGCTGATGCGGAATGACGACGCTGTCGGCCCAATAAGGATGCACGAGCTTCACGCCGTTGATTTCTTTGACGAGAAAGTGGAGCTGATGGATGTGGAAATCGTGGATCTCTTGCGAAATGTTGTGTATGTGCCACTCTTCGACCGTTCCCGTGTGCACAACGTACATGGGCGGATCGCTCATCGAGAAGGCTTTGCCGTTGATGAAGAAGCGGCTGGCACCCTCGCTGAACGTTACGGTTCTTTTCGCGGCGATCGGCGGCAGCGGTTCCGTATAGACGTTACGGGGCAGAGGCGCGCCAACCGTCAATGGTTCGCCGGCGATTTCCCGGACCTGGTTTCCGTGATGGAGCGGCGCGCGCAGCGTCGCCAGCTTCAGCTCAGGGTCGCGGTCACCGATGATTCCGGTATCGTAACAGAGCGTTTTAAACGTGCCGAAACCGCCTGGCGGCCCCGTCACGACGAACTCGGCGCGTGATGCCGGGGGAATGATGATCGTTCGCACCATCTTTGTCGGCGGTGTACCGTGCCAGGTATCGAGCGCGAAACCGTCGATTGCGATCAGCTCCATTTGTGAACCGGTGTAGAGCTTGAGTGTTTTGTGAGACGACGCGTTGATGACGCGGAAAAACTGCTTCTCGCCGGGGCGGATCGTTATGACGGGCTGATAGGCATTGTTGAGGGTCGTTGTAAAGCCCAAGTCGGAACCGCACGGCTCGGTGTTATAAACCTGCGGTTTCATGCCGGCCTGCGTTTGGTTCATGCCGTCCATGCCATCCATGCCGTCCATGTCCGTCGCCGGCGTGTCGCCGCGAGGCCGGGCTGTTCTGCCGACTCCTGAGGCTCGCACGATGATGAGGCGTTCCCGCAGCTTTGCAAGGCCCGGTATGTGGTGCTCCAAGCCGTTGACAACGATCGCTCCCGACATGCCCGCCGAACCGACTTGAAATGCCGTCTGCCCATGAACGTGCGGATGATACCAGTAGAGTCCCGGCTCCTGATTCTTGGGAATGTGCACGACGTAGTGGAGGCTCTGTCCGGGCCGCGCGAGCGTGCCAAGCACGTCATCCCCGGGCGCCTTCGGCGACGATCCGATTCCGTGAAAATGAACGTTGATATCGTATTTGTCGTGGTGCACGACGGGGAGATGATTGGTAATATCCATGACGATCTCGTCACCGGGATTCACCCGAATGGTTGGAGTCACGGCATTCTGCGAATCGAAGACGAACTGCGGAAATCCCGTCGCGCCGCTGAGATCCACGAGCATCGAAACCTTGGCGACGCCGTTGACCGATTTGACGACCGGCGGCTCGGGCATCTCGTTGACGTTCGTATCGGGCTTCGATTCGAAGACCGGCCGCGTGCCGTTTTGCGGAATGAGACTCACCGGCGCGCTCGATTGACCGCCGCAGCCGGCGAGCCATGCGAGTGCGACGGTAACGGCGATCAAACGTCGCTTCATAACCAGCCTACTTTCCTTACGAGCCGGTGCTGAGGCTGACGGCGGCGCCGTATCCTCGAACTCCGGTGATGGTTTGTACGGGATTACCACCGGCTGGATATTTCCATATGCCGACCGCCGCATCGAAGTCGGGGCCGACAATCTGCGAGCCCTCGATCCAGAACTGCCGAACGCTCTTCGTACCGGCGAGCG
>JAFAOZ010000311.1 GCA_019247395.1 Vulcanimicrobiota bacterium
GAGCGCCGTGTTTGGCTGCAAGCGCGACCGCGCCGACGTCTCCCGAGGTCATCGCGCCCCGACGGACTGCGGCAGCTTCCACGTCGAAAGCGTGGGCTATTGCATCGAGTACCAGACCTTCGCGTAAGCCGACGCGAAGGTCGCCGGTGATGATTTTCACGACGTAGGTCGCGGTCAGCGGATCGTTGCAAGCTCGCAGGATCTGCTCGAGCACGACTTCGCGCCGGCGGCTCGAACGTTTGCCCGCTGCCGCCGCGATGTCGCCGAAGAGTGCGTCGAGGCGAGCCGGCGTGAGCCGATCTCGAAAGAGCATGGTATCGCGCGGAGGCGCGACGAGCGCGCCGAGCGCATCACCGAGATCTCCGGTGTCGCGATAGCCGCGCGCGAGCGCGGCATCGTCGAAAGCCCAGATCCTCCGTGCGACCGCAACGATCGTGCGGCCGCCGATTGAGAGCGCCCGGCGATCGCGCGCGGCAAACGGCGTTCCGCTGAAGAAGCGTGCTGCCGCAACGAGATCCGCATCGTCGAGCGCGCGAAAATATTCGGCGAGCAGCGCGATTTTTTCAAGCTTCGCCGGGCGAGCTGCAATCCGTTGGGCGGTAGCGGCGAATCGTTCCATCGCCGTAGGCTACGCTTCTTAGTATCCCGGCGGTAATCGCTCGAAGTAGTCGTACGCCGCTCGAATTCCATCGAGCAGCTCCGTTTCCGGCGTCCAGCCGAGCTGCAAGCGGGCCTTGTCGGAATCGAACTGCGCGTCCCGAGCGTCGCCCGGGCGCTGCGGCGCTCGTTCGACCGGCGCCTCGAAGCCCGTCAGTTGCACGAGCGCGCGGTAAATATCGTTGACGCTCGTCTTTTTACCGGTCCCGATCACGTACGCTTCTCCCGATCCAGCCTCGAGCGCGGCAAGATTTGCCGCCGCGACGTCTTGCACGAAGACGTAGTCGCGCGTCTGCTCGCCGTCCCAGTCGATCCGTACCGGCTCGCGTGCGAGGAACTTCGCGATGAAGATCGCAATGACGCCGGCCTCGCCATTGGGATCTTGTCGCGGCCCGTAGACGTTGCCATAACGCAATGCGGTGAAATCGAGTCCTCGATTTTCGCGATAGAACCGAAGGTAATGCTCGCCGACCATTTTCGTGATGCCGTAGGGAGAAGATGGGTGCTGCGGCGTGGCTTCGGTTATTGGAAAGCGCTCCGGCGTGCCGTATATCGCTCCGCTGGAGGCGAAGATCAGCTTCCGCGCCCCAGCCCGGGCGGCATGATCGAGAACATTGAGCAGACCGACGACGTTCACTTGCGCATCGTATACCGGATCGCGCGCGGAGATCGCCACGGAGTGTTGCGCCGCGTGATGATTCACGATCTCGGGTTTGAAATCGGCGAAAATCCGGCCGATCGCTTCATCGCGAATATCCATGTGGACCAGGGAGATGCCGTTGCGCACGTTCGCGCGGCGGCCCCCGCCATGCTCCCAGAGCGAATCGATCACGAGCAGGTCGTGACCCGCCGCCGCATACGCATCCGCGATATGCGACCCGATGAAGCCGGCCCCGCCGGTAACGATGATCCGCAGAATGATGCCTTTCTGTAATAGACGCCGCCCCGGCTCGTCGCAGGAGAAGGGCGATGCCCGCGTATGCGCTTCTTCTCTGTTCGACGGCGGCAGTACTCGGAACGCTCGCCGTCGCCTCTCTCTCCTTCGACCTGCGGCTGGTCGCCGTTTGCGCGCTCGCGGCGCTCACCGCCTGCGCCGCGTTCGGGCGATCGCCGCTTCGCCTCATCCCGTTGCTTACGGCGTGCTTCGCACTCGCAGCACTCAATGCTGCGCTGCACGAACGCTTGCAGCCGCCCGTCGTCGAGCAGCGCACCGCGCGTTACGGCGCGACGCTGCTGGATTCCTCAAGCGTCGTCGACGGCTCGACGGCGCTGACCCTCGAGCTCGACGACGGCCTTTACGTGCTGGCGCGGATCCATGAGTCACCGCCCGTGCCGGGCTCGCGCGTCGTCATTCGCGGCCGCCTAGAGCCGTTCGACGAGCCGCGCAATCCCGACGAGCCGAGCGATCGCGCGATCCAGCGCGAACGTGGCTTTGACGCACAACTCGACGGGGCGCGAATTCTCTCTTCGACGCCCGGAGTTTCGATTGAGCCGCGCGCACTGCTCGCGCGCACACATTCCTGGGCGCACGCGCAGTTGCGCGACCGGCTCGGCGAACCGGCGGCATCCGTCCTCGCGGGCGAGCTTTGGGGAGAACGCTCCGCGCTGCCGCCCGAGTTGCGCAAGGAGTTTCAGGAGACCGGAACGGTGCACGTCTTGGTCACGGCGGGGCTGCATTTGGGCGCGGTCGCCGCGCTCTGCGCCGCAGCGCTCACGGCGCTCGCATTGCCTCGATGGATGGCTTGCCTTTGCGCGATCGCACTGGTATGGAGCTTCGTCGCGTGGAGCGGCGCGCAGTTACCTGCCGTGCGCGCGGCAACGATGGTGACCGCAGCGCTCGCGTCGCGCGCGTGCGGACGCGCGACGTTTTCGTGGAACTCCCTCGCCATTGCCGCGTTGGTTTTGGCCTATGCACGGCCGGCGAGCGTTGCAACGACCTCGTTCGCGCTCTCCTTTTCGTGCGTTGGCGCCATCTTCGCCTGTGCCGGCCCGATGGAACGGTGGTTGGAAGCGCGCATCGCGCTCCCGGATCGCTTGCGCGAAGCGTTCGTGCTTTCACTTGCGACGCAGCTTGGCATTTGGCCGCTGGGCGCCGCAACCTTCTTGCAGTTCACGCCGTATGCGGTCGCTGCGAATCTCGCCGTCGTGCCGTGCGTCGCCGCAACCATGGCACTCGGCGCCTTGCAGCTCGCGCTGGCGTGGTGCGGACCGCTCGCACAAGCCGCCGCCAATTGCAACTCGTGGCTGCTGGCATGGATGCTTGGAGTGGTGGCGACGCTGAGTGCGCTGCCCGGCGCGGCGATTGCGATGACGCCGGCGCCGGCCTGGTGCATCGCCGCATACGACGTCGCAATCGTAGCCGCACCGTTCTTATGGCGCCGCGGCGCGCAAACGCTGGCGGCCGCGGCAGTCATTCTCGCAGCATCCAACGTTCTGTGGCCGCCGCGCGCGCTCGATACGCGGCTGCGCGTTACCCTGCTCGACGTAGGGCAGGCCGACGCCATCGTGGTGCAGACGCCGCGCGGTCACGTCGTCCTCGTCGACGCCGGCGGGCGCCTCGAGCGCGGCACGCAGAACAGCGAATCGGTCGCCGAGGCGGTCGGCGAGCGGGTCGTCGTGCCGTTTCTCTTGCGCCACGGTATCCACGCACTCGACGCGATCGTTCTCTCGCACCCGCACGGCGATCACGCCGGCGGAGTGGCGCCGGCGCTGCGGCATCTGCGCGTTGACCGGCTTGCGGACGGCGGACAGCGCTATGGCGGCCATGCTTACCAAGATGCGCTCGCGACGGCGCGCGCCGAAGCCGTTCCCATCGTTTATCCCCGCGCCGGTATGGAATGGCGAACAGACGACGGCGTATCGCTCCACTTCCTCGGCCCGTCGTTACCATTCATTGCGAACTCGCGCAACGACATCAACGAAAATTCCGTAGCCTTTACGTTGCGCTATCAGTCCTTTTGCATGCTCTTCACCGGCGATGCGGGCGCGGCGGCGGAAGAACGCTTTTTAGCC
>JAFAOZ010000167.1 GCA_019247395.1 Vulcanimicrobiota bacterium
GCGGAGGCTGTAGGCCGGGTGAAATTGCGAATCCCTACTGGAACTCCGCCCCGCAATCGCTCATCAATACGGGGCAGAACTTCCCGACCTACTCGACGTTCCCGGGCGCTATCGGCCTAGCAGCGCAAGGCTTCGGCTCGCCCTACGTCGGCACCATGGTCCTGAATTATCGCCATCAGAAGTTCGCAATCACACCGTCGCTGCAGTTCCAAGGCGGCGGGAAATACGGCATTCCCATTACCGAGGGCGGCATCGATCCCGCAAGCGGCTGCGGCAAGCCGCTCTTCGGCGATCGCTACAACGCGTCGACCTGTCCGGGATCCATCTACATTCCAAACCCGTACACCGGCGTCTTCGATCCGATCGGCGCCTTTACGGAACCCAACGAGCTCATTGCGAACCTTCAGCTCTCGTATGACGTGAGTCCGCAGATTCAACTCGTCGGACAGCTGGTCAACATCGTCAACTACTGTTGGGGCGGTTCACAGACGCCGTGGACGGTCGCCGACGGCAACATCTGCGGATACAGCAACGTGCAGGGAACGGTCTATCCCGTCGCACCGCTGGGAACGCCGGGCGCGATCGTCAATCCGCCGGGCTATTCCGGCTCGCAAATCCAGCCGTTCCGCCGGTTCCCGTACGAACCGCAATTAGGGCCGGCGATCATCTCCGCTCTCAACGGTACCTATAAAACGCCGATTCAGTTCTACCTCACGGCGAATATTAGGATCTAAGGCGTAATCGCTGAGGCGAGGTGGGTGAGATCAACTAATCCCACCTCGCCGACCAGCGTATACTGCACGCTTCCGTCACTCCACGACAGCACGCCCGTCGCGCTGTCCTCGGCATATTCGCCGGAGTGGTCGCCGATGCGCATCGACTGAGGTTGCGTTTCCGCCGCCTCGAGCCTTGAGGCTCGAGAGCTCTCGAAGAGCGAAAAAGTCCGGATGCCGTCGGAATAGAGCAGATGCAGCATCCGCACTCCATGCAGCTCGGCGAAATCGCCCTCGACCGGCGCGAAACCGTCGGGAAGCTCGTGCGGCGCATGCGCTCGGAAGCCCGCGGAAGTCACGACGGCGTCGGGCTGTTCCGGCGTTTCGGCGAGCGTCGGATCGCGAACGACGGTAAAGTTCTTCGGCAGCGAAAAGTCGGCTTCGGTGATCTGCACCGGGTAGCGGATCTGCTCGAACCGCGTCTCGCTGACGAGGGCGCCGCTCGGACCGAACTCTTCACGGTCGAGAGCGACCTTGCTGGCGGAATCGATGCGAACGAGCATGATCATTCGACCGCTATATTTATTGATTAACGCTAGATCGAAGGTATGGCGGCCGGCGACGCTGTCGTTGCCGCGGCGCACGACTCGATAATTTTCGCTGAGCAGCGCATATTCCGAACTCAACACGCGCGAATCGCCGGCCGCGTCGTTGCGCGCTTCGACGATGCGATGTCGCGGGCTGTCGAGCGAGAAGATGAGGTCGCCTCTGGAGACGACCGTGTCTCCCGCCAGGGCCGCGGGCGCTTCGTAATCGCGTCGCGTCAAATCGGGCGCTCGGTGTTCTATCCGATAGACGTCGGCTTCTGAAGCGCGGCTGCCGATATGCACGACTTGCACGACGCCGGAATAGGAAACGTTTGCCGGAGCGATGATGGCGGCGAAGAGCAGCGAATCGCGATTCTCCTTGGCAGTCGCGAATCCAATGCTCGCGGCGACGAGCGCTGCGGCGACCAGAGGTTTAATGCGACGCATCGTCCGACGTCAGCGTGAGCGGCGGCGCCGCGTCGCCAAACGGTGCGCTGGCTGCCATTGCGGCATGATTGGTTACGTAGTCGGCAGCTTTGATGGGCGTCGGGCCTGCCGTGCGGTGCCACGAGTCGTATCCCACGTAGATCGCGAGCACCGCGACGGCGGCCGCCGGGACCAGCAACGCGGGCCGTACGCTCTCAAAGAGACGTTGCCAGCTGGCGGGCTGCCTAGTCGCCGCCGTGCTCCGTATCCGCGTCGCCAAGCCGGGCGGCATCTCGCGTTCGGTTGCTCGGGCGTGGGCCT
>JAFAOZ010000273.1 GCA_019247395.1 Vulcanimicrobiota bacterium
TATCCTCGCCGCGCACGTAGACGTGTCCCTGGCTTGGCAGCAGCAGGCCGTCGATCAGCCGGAGTATCGTCGATTTGCCGGCGCCGGAGAGGCCGATAATGCAGGTGATTGCGCCGTCGACGATGTCGAGACTGCAATCTTTGAGCACGACGCGCTCGCCGAACGAAAGCGTTACGTTCTCCATCCGGGCGATCAATCGGCCGTTGCTTGAATCGAGCATTCGCGGCGTTATCCGAAGAGCAAGAACGACATCACGAAGTTCGATGCGAAAATCAGGATGATGGCGATCACGACCGCTCCGGTGACGGCCTGACCGACGCCGGCCGCGCCGCCGCGCGTGGATAGCCCCTGATAAGCGCCGACCATCACGATGATGGTGGCAAAAACGAAGGACTTCAGCAAGCCTTTCACCACGTCGGGGAAGTCGATCGATTGACGAACCGACGAGAGAAACGAATCGTAGGGAATGTGCGCGTACGCGTGCGCGACCCACATGCCGCCGGCGATCGAAACGACGTCGGCGAAAATCGTCAGCAGCGGAAGCATCAGCAAGAGCGCGGCGAAGCGCGGCACGACGAGAAATCGCGCCGGCTGCAGCCCCATGGAGCGAAGCGCTTCGATCTGCTCCGTTACGACCATGGACCCCAGCTCGGCGGCAATTGCCGAACCGACACGGCCCGCCACGACGACGGCCGTGAGCATTGGCCCCAACTCACGAACGGAGGCATACGCGACCGCGCCGCCGACGAGACCGCCGAAACCATACGCCACGGCCTGTTGCGCCGACTCGAGCGAGATCACCATGCCGGTGAAGAGTCCGGTGAGCATGACGATGACGAGCGACTGCACGCCGAGAATCGCGCACTGCGACACCGTCTCGCCCGCCCGAATTCGCAGGCGGGCCATAAATCCAAGCGACTCGCCGGAGAGCAGCGTCACGCCGCCGGTGTACTCGAAGAAATCGGCCGTCGCGCGACCGAAACGATCGAGCAATCTCATGGCTGCGTTTCCGGAAGCGCCCGGAGCGAATCGAGCACGTTTCCGATCGCCTCGATCCGCTTTACCGCGACCCCGCGCTCCGCCGTGAAGTTGAAATGAATTTGATTGACGCGCTCGAGTTGCCGGTCAACATCGCGAAGCTGGGCGCGTGCTTCGGAATCGAAGCCCTCGAAATAGCGGCGCACTTCGTGGAGGTAGGCTGCGCGCACGGCATTGTCGACGCTGCCTGAAGCCAGTGCTGCCTCCATCGAGCGCTGCGCCCGGTTCATCGCGCGCTGCGTGATGTGGAAGGCGCCCACGCGCGCGACGAGCTGCGCCAACGCCGGATCAACCGGCATGTATCGATGCCGGTGCGCCGAGCGCCGCGTTCTGCAGCGCGAAGAGCCGGCGTATGCCGCGTTCCGCCATTGCCAAGAGCGCCTCGAGCTCGCGCCGGTCGAATGGGGCGGCCTCCGCGGTGCCTTGCAGTTCGACGAATCGGCCGGCATCGGTCATAAAGACGTTCATGTCGACCAGAGCGCGGCTGTCTTCGTCGTACGCGAGGTCCAGCAGCGGTGCGCCGGCGACGATGCCGACGCTCGTCGCTGCGACCATCGCCGTCAGCGGCCAGTGGGCCGCATCGGCGGGATTAAAGCGCGTGCGCAGCGCGAGCGCGAGTGCCACCCATGCGCCGGTCACGGCCGCCGTTCGCGTTCCGCCGTCGGCTTGAATCACGTCGCAATCGAGCCAGACGGTGCGCTCGCCGAGTCGCGCGGTATCGGTCACCGCGCGCAGCGCGCGCCCGATGATGCGTTGAATCTCCTGCGTTCGGCCGCCGAGCCTTCCTTTGGCGGCTTCGCGTTGGGTTCGCTCCTGCGTCGCGCGAGGAAGCATCGCATACTCTGCCGTGACCCAACCCAAGCCGCGTCCCTTCATCCAGGCGGGCACCCGCTCTTCAATGGATGCGGCGCAGATGAGCCTGGTGTTACCGACGGTGATGAGGACGCTGCCCTCTGGGTACTTCAGAAATCCCGGCTCGATCGTCACGGGACGCAGCTCGTCGGCCTCCCGGCGGTCACTGCGAATCACCGGCGCGGCCTACTCAACGGTGACGGTCTTGGCGAGGTTGCGCGGCTGATCGACGTCCTTCCCTTCGATGTCGGCAATGTGATAGGCGAGCAGTTGAAGCGGAATCACGTTGACGATCGGCGAGAGCAACTCGTCGACCTTGGGGACTTCGAAGACATAATCGCTCACGCTGCGGATCTCCTCATCGCCGCGATTGGCGACGACGATGACCGGCGCCTCGCGCGCTTTCGACTCCATCAGATTTGAGATCATTTTCTCGCGGACGCGGTCCTCGGTGGCGATGCCGACTACCGGCACGCCGGAATCGAGCAGTGCGATCGGGCCGTGCTTCATTTCACCCGCCGGATAGCCCTCGGCGTGGATGTACGATATCTCCTTGAGCTTGAGTGCGCCTTCGAGTGCGGTCGGGAAGTTGACGTATCGCCCGATAAAGAGCACGCTTTGGGCCTTACGCAGCTCGCGAGCTGCCTTTCGAATCTCCTCCGACGTATTGAGCACTACGTCGACGGCCGCCGGCAGCAGCTTCGTGCCGTCAGCGATTTCGCGCAGCCGGCGCTCGTCGGCGGTGCCGCGCAGACGAGCGAGGTACAGCGCGAAGAGCGTCATCGCCGTTACCTGCGAGACGTACGTCTTCGTCGCCGCGACGCCGATCTCGGGGCCGCCGCGCGTATACAGCATTCCGTCGGCGAGCCGCGTCAGATGCGAGCCGAGCACGTTGCAAATCCCCAGCACGTCGGAGCCCGCTGCTTTCGCGATTCGAACCGCTTCGATCGTATCGGCGGTCTCGCCCGACTGCGACATTGCGATGACCAGTGCGGTCGGATCGATCACGGGATCGCCGTAGCGGAACTCGCTGGCCAGCTCCATCTCGACCGGCAGCCGGACCAGCGAGCGCAACAAATACATGCCGACCATGCCGGCGTGATAGGCGGTGCCGCAGCCGGTGATCGCGATCTTGCTGATGGTGCGCAGTCGTTCTTGCGTGGTCGTTCCGAGGTCGCCGCCCAAGTGCACGTTTCCGGCATCGTCCACTCTTCCGCTCAACGTCTCCTTGATGACGTAGGGCTGCTCGAAGATCTCCTTGAGCATGAAGTGTTTGTTGCCGGTCTTCTCGGCCGAGCCGGGATCCCACGTGATCAGAATCGGATCGCGTTCGATCGGCTTCCCGTCGAACGCGGTGAGCTGGTAGCCGTCGCTGCCCACGTCGACGACCT
>JAFAOZ010000290.1 GCA_019247395.1 Vulcanimicrobiota bacterium
TCGAGAAGGACTCGAGCGCGGAGTTCGGACCGCGCTCGACCGCGTCGGCAACGAACCGCGCCGTCGCGGGCGCTAGCAGGATTCCGTTGCGATAGTGTCCCGTTGCGAGGAGGAATCCATCGAGTTCGGTCGTCCCCAAAACCGGCAGCCCGTCCGGCGTACCGGGTCGCAAGCCTGCCCAGCTCTCGGTGATCGTAAACGATCCAAGAGCGGGTGCTGCATTGAGCGCCGCATGCAGCAGCTCGTGCACGCCTTCGCCGGTAACGCGTTCGTCGAAGCCCTTCGATTCGACCGTCGCGCCGATCAGCAGGCGACCGTCGTCGCGCGGAACGAGGTAGGCACCGGGAACCCAGGTCGCACGGCGCACGAATCCAGTCGGGACGTTCAAGGCAATCATTTGTCCTTTAACCGGCTCGATCGGCGGAACGCACGAAGCGGGGACGCCTCGCAGCTGGGCAGCCCACGCGCCGCACGCATTAACCACTGCCTTCGCACCGTTGAAGCCGCGATCGGTGCGTACGCCGAGTACGCGCCGCGCGTCAGACTCGATTTCCATGGAGAAACTTTGCTCGATCCGGACGCCGCGCGCTTGGCAAGCAGCCGCGAGCGCGCGCCCGAGCCGCCGGTTGTCAACGTGACCCTCGTCGTGCTTGAGCAAACCGCCGGTGAGCGCGGCGCCGAGCCACGGCTCCGCGGTCAGGACCGCGTTGCGATCGAGCATCTCGCATCGGACCCCACGCTTCTGCAAATCATTCGCATGCCGCGCAAGTGAGTCGATTTCGCCGCTTTCGAACGCCGCATAAAAGACGCCGTCGAGCCGCAAGTGCGCGTCAATGCCGCTCGCATCGCGGACCCGTGCAACGAAATCGGGATATTCGCGCAGCGACTCGGCGCAGAACGCCAGCAACGACTCGTCGGTGATGCGCTCGGTATACGGCGCAAGCATTCCCGCACCGGCCCATGAAGCCGCTCGTGCCGGTTCCGCGCGATCGTACACCCGTACGGCGGCACCGCGCTGCGCCAACTCGAACGCGATCGATAGGCCGATGAGCCCGGCGCCGGCGACGATGACGTCGCCGCCTTCACCTGCCACGCTACATGCCGAGGTAGACGGGGCCCTCACCGCCCTGGGGCGGGACCCACGTGATAATTTGATACGGATCGGCGATGTCGCAGGTCTTGCAGTGCACGCAGTTGGTAAAGTTGATTTGCAACCGTCCTTGGAAGCCGCCATCGCTCTTTTCAAAGAGCGGCTCGTACACCGCGGCCGGACAAAAGTATTCGCACGGGTTGCCATACTCGCGCGTACAGCGGTCCCGGCAGATAGTCGTATCGGAAACGATCAAATGGCAGGGCTGATTCTCTTCGTGCATCGTGCCGCTGTTGTAGACGTCGGTAAGCTTGTCGAATGTCAAGACGTTATCGATTTTGGCACGCGGCGTCGTTGGCGGATCGAAACCCGTTTTCTTCATTCGCGCGTATCCCGGCTCACCGCGCAGCTTGTCGATAAAACCGAAGCCCGCGCCTCCCGTCAGCGTCGAAAGACCCGCATTGATCAGACCGGAAAGCATTCCGCTGCCGAATCCTTGATGGAAGTTGCGCGCCGTACGCAGTTCCGCGAAGGCCCATGATTCCTTGAACCGGCCTTCGTACGCACTCAAGGTTTCCCGATCGTAACGTTCGGCTTGGAGCGCGTCCCAGATAGTCTCGGCGGCGAGCATGCCCGATTTCATGCCGAGATGAATGCCCTTCAACCGCATTCCATTGAGGAAACCCGCCGAATCGCCGACGATCAAGAGCCCATCTGCATACGCGCGCGGCATCGCAAAGAGGCCGCCTTCGGGGATCGCTTTGGCCCCGTAGCGGATCATCTTGCCGCCGTCGAGCATCTTCGCGATCGCGGGATGCTCTTTGTAACGCTGCAGTTCGTTGTGCGGATCGGTCGTCGGGTTCTTGTAATCTAAGCCGGTCACGAAGCCGAGGTCCAACACGTTGCCGGCCATGCCGTAGATAAATCCGCCGCCGAAGGTTTCGTAGGGCAGCGGGTACCCCAGCGTGTGTATCACCGCGCCGGCTTTGAAACGATCGTCTGGAAGCTGCCAAAGTTCTTTCACGCCGGCTGCGTAGACTTGCGGCTCTTTACCCTCGTAAAGATCGAGGCGCGAGGCGGCCTGCTTGGTGAGCGTCCCGCGCGGGCCCTCGCCGAGCACCACGATTTTCGCGATGATGTCCGCGCCCGGCTCGTAATTCGATCTGGGTTGACCGTTGTGATCGAGTCCCTTGTCGCCGGTTCGCACCCCGATGACACGATTCTCGTGCCAGAGCAGTTCCTGCCCTGGAAATGCGGGGAAGACTTGCGCCCCGCTCTCCTCGGCGACGTCGCCGAGCCACTTGCAGATTTTCTGCAACGATGCGACGTACTTTCCGTGATTGCGCAACGGAGGCGGTGTGAACGGAGCCTTGAGCTTGCCGCGCGCGGTAAGGAACCAAAGCTCGTCACTCGTCACCGGAGACTCGACCGGCGCGGTTTCGCGCCACGCCGGAAGCAGCTCGTCGAGCGCGCGCGGATCCATAACGGCACCCGACAAGCCATGATGGCCGATCTCGCCGCCCTTCTCGATGACGAGAATTTCGAGCGCGCGCCCGGCCGCCTGCGATAGTTGTCCGAGCCGGATCGCGCCGGCGAGACTCGCGGGGCCGGCCCCGACGAAGAGGACGTCGACTTCGAGCTTATCGCGTTCGGGCATACCGCCTAGTTACGCTCGCCGTGCAGAGATTCCCAGCGCTCGACGAGCTCGCGGTAGGTTCCGCCGCTCGAAATCATAACTCGTTGAACCATGGAGGCCTCAACGCGTCGCAGCTTCGGCAGCGATAACAACGCGCCGGTCGCACCGGAAATCCTGCAAGCGATCGTCGATGCAAATGAAGGCGATGCCGTCGGTTACGGTGACGATCCGTGGACGGCGCGCGCTGTCGCTCGCTTCAAAGAGCATTTCGGCAATTCGACCGGCGTTTATCTGACGTTCAACGGCACCGGCGCAAACGTTGCCGCGTTGAGCTCGCTGCTGCGTCCCTGGGAGGCCGTGCTGGCGCCTGCGAGTGCGCATCTTCAGACCGATGAGTGCGGAGCACTCGAGCGCTTCGCGGGATCGAAAGTCATTCCGATTGCAACCAGCGACGGCAAGCTGCGGCCGTCGGACATCGAGCCCTACCTTCTCGCGGGTCACGGCGTGCACTTTCCGCAGCCGCGCGCGATCTCGATCTCGCAAGCGCCGGAGTTCGGCGGAGTCTACGAGCTCGACGAGGTACGCACTCTCTGTACGTTCGCACACGCGGAGAACCTGATCGTGCATATGGACGGCGCGCGTCTCTCCAACGCCGCGGTCGCGCTCGGTGCGACGCTGTGCGAAGCAAGCGCCGATTTAGGCGTTGACATCTTGAGCTTCGGCGGGACCAAGAACGGCCTGATGCTCGGCGAGGCCGTCTGCTTTTTCAAACCGGAGCTGTCCGGCGATTCGGCACCATACGTACGAAAGCAATCGATGCAGCTGGCTTCCAAGATGCGTTATCTCGCGGCGCAGTTCGACGCGCTGCTGAGCGAGAATCGTTGGTCGCGCTATGCGGCACACGCCAATGCGATGGCGCAGCTCCTTTACCAGCGCGTAAAAGATATTCCGGGCGTCCGCGTGACCAGGTCCGTGCGGTGCAACGCGGTTTTCGCGACGCTCGACCGCCGCGCGATCGAAGCGATCCAACGCGAATTCTTCTTCTATGTTTTTGACGAAGCGCTGCCCGAGGTACGCTGGATGACGCACTGGGCGACGACGGAGCAAGACGTCGAGGAGTTTGCGGCCTGCATCGGACGCGCCGTTACGGAGCAGTAACCTTCGGGGAGCTTATGCCGTCCAATCGAGCATGGCTTTCCACTCCGGTTTCGGGAAGCGCTGCTTCGATTTGATCGCTTCGACGTACTTGCGTTTGCCGGCGCGATTGCCTTTGCCGAGCATCAAGCCCCCGACGAGCCGGTCTTCCCAAAAGAAGAGTGCGCGATACCACTTCTTCTCGGCGTCGATCTTGCGGGCAACCTCCAAATCGGGACGCAGATCGGTGCCGAGCCCGAACTGCGTGATGGTCTGTCCCTTGAAGAGCAGCGATGAGTATTCAGGCACGTCGTGGTACTTTTCGCTGCCCCCCATCATGTTGAGCGCGACCACTTTGCCATGCGCGCCGGCGTTGTTCCAGGTGCCCATGCGATAGCGCACCTCAAGGATCGGATCGTAAAAGTCGGCCACGTCGCCGGCCGCGTAAATCCCCTTGATGTTCGTCTCCAAATGGTCGTCGCAAAGAATACCGTTCTTGCTCGTGTGGATGCCGGAACCGTCGCACAGCTCGGTGTTCATCGTCAGACCAAAGCCATACGCATAGCACTCGGCAGCGATCTCTTGGCCGCCAGTGGTTCGCACTTTTGTAATCGCGCCGTTTGAACGAACGAATGTATCGACTTCCTCACCGTAGTGCATGTGGACGCCGTCGGCAGTTGCGGCATCGTGAAGCAGAGCCCCGGCTTCTTCGTCAATGATCCGGTGCAGGCCGCGCGGTCCGCGCATGAGCCAATGGGTCTCCATGCCACGCGATGCAAACGCCTCGGCCAGCTCGTAGGCGATGAACGATCCGCCGATCGCCACGGCGGCGCGGCTGCGGTCGATCTGCTCGGAGATGGCGCGCGTGTCGTCGAGATACTGAAACGGAAAGAGATTGGCGGCGCCGTCGGCGCCCGGCTTACCCGTTGGGTTAGGACGGCCGCCGGTTGCGATAAGCAGCGCATCGTATGGGTACGACGTTCCATCAACCTGCACGATGTTCTCGTCTGGAACGATCTTCTCGACGTGCGTGTTGAGTTTGAGGTTGATGCGATGCTGCTCGTGCCAGGCAACGTCCCGAATCATCACCTTGGCCTCAGGAATCTGCCGTCGAAGCATCGGCGGTAACGAAATACGATTGTAGAGCGTATACGGCTCGTCGCCGAAAAGCGTGATCTCGCAGGATGCATCGTGCTTACGCAACTGCTCCGCCGCGGTGGTTCCGGCGAAGCCGTTGCCGATGATGACATATCGCCGAACGCCGTTATCGAGCGCGCTATTCATGAAGTCCCAGCGCGACCATCATGTCAAGACCAACTTGGAGTGCGCGCTCATCGATGTCGAAGTGGGCGCTGTGATGCGGCTCGCGGGCGTTCTCGCCGCGCGCGCCGATCAAAAAATAGGCTCCCGGGCGCTGCTGCTGCATGAACGACATATCCTCCGACCACATGACGATCTCGTGCGGATCGACGACGTTGCCGGCGCCGGCGACGGCTTGCGCAACCTGGCGCACGATCGCATTGATGACCGCATCGTTGACCGTCACCGGATAGACCCAGTGATATTGAAAACGATACTCGAGCCGCATCGCGCTGCAGAGCCCGGCCGTCAAGCGTTCGATGCGTTCCGGCAACTCCTTACGGACGCTCTCATCGAAGGCGCGCACCGTCCCTTGGAGCGCCGCGCGTTCCGGGATGACGTTAAAGGTCGTGCCGGAATGGAGCGAACCGACCGTCACCACGACGGGCTGACGCGGAGCGACTTCACGGCCGGCAATCGTCTGCAGCAGCAGAACGAGCTGCGCCGCGCCGACGACTGGATCGACGGCCTTGTCGGGCATCGCGCCGTGGCCGCCCTTTCCGATGAGCTCGATATCGAACCGGTCGGACGATGCGAAGAACGCACCGTCGCGAACGCCGATTTTGCCGGCCTCGAGCCCGCTATAGAGATGCAGTGCGAACGTGCGATCGACGTGGGGATTCTCGAGCGCCCCATCGTCGATCATCAACTTGTTGCCCGAGTGTCCTTCTTCGCCCGGTTGAAAGCAGAACACCAATGTTCCATGCACCTCGTCGCGACGCGATGCCAGTACGCGCGCAGCCGACAGTAGAATCGCCATGTGGCCGTTGTGACCGCAGGCGTGCATCACACCATCGTTGACCGACCGGTACGAAACGTCGTTGAGCTCCTGCACCGGCAAACCGTCCATATCTGCGCGTAAGAGCGTTACCGGACCCGGCTTGCCGCCGCGTAGCGTCGCCAGGATGCCCGTCTTCCCGACGTGCGTGCGAATTTCGTCAATCCCGAAACCATGCAGCTCGCGTTGGATGAACGCCGCGGTTTTATGCTCCTCAAGCGAC
>JAFAOZ010000312.1 GCA_019247395.1 Vulcanimicrobiota bacterium
CGAGTTCCGCGCTCATCTGCAGAGCCTGCTCGACCGAGGTCTGCATTGCCTTGAACTCACCCAACGCACCGCACAGCTCGGCGTCGGCAATATAAAGACGCGCGAGGATGCTCGCATCGATTGCGTCGGTGCATGACTCAATCGCCAAACGCACCCAGCGCCGGCCTTCGACCGGAGCTGACGAATACCAGATTCGCGCGAGCGCCGCCGCGAGCATACAGCCCGTGCGAAGATCGCGCCGCTCCGAGAGCGTCCATCCCAACGCGCGACGGAAGTTATCGACCTCCGCTTCGGCCTCCCGAAACCACGAACGCTCCGCCGCGGCGTACCAATCGCGGTCGAGCCGTTCCGCGAGCGCCAAGAACGCCGCGGCGTGACGGTGCGCAATCGCCTGACGTTCGCCATGTTCGGCGAGCTTTTCGAGCGCATACTGCCGGGTGGCTTCGAGTAAGTGATAACGCGCGTCTCCGCGCGCGAAGTCGACCATAACAAGCGACTGCGTGATCAGCGAAGAGAGCAACTCGAGCACGTCTTCCGGTGGTAATTTTTCATCGCTGCAGACGGCGGTCGCGGTCTCGAGGGTAAATCCGCCGACAAAAATTGCCACGCGATCGAAGAGCACGCGAGCTTGCGAAGAGAGCAGGGCGTAACTCCAATCGATCACCGCACGCATCGTTTCGTGGCGCGCCAACGCCGACGCGCCTTTCCCAGTTAAGAGGTCGAAAACGCGGTCGAGACGTTCGCAGATCTGACTCGGAGAGAGTACGGATGCGCGCGCGGCCGCTAGTTCGAGGGCAAGCGGCAGTCCGTCGAGGCGACGGCAAATCTCAACGACCGGCTCGACGTTGTCGCGCGTCACGCCAAAGCGCGAATCGGCGGCGCGGACGCGATCCGCAAAGAGCGCCACGGCGCCGTACTTCATCGCTTCTTCCGGGGTCAGCGCGCCGCGAGGCGGCACGGCCAACGGCGGTATGCGATAGACGCGCTCGCCGGAGATACTCAGCGCCTCACGGCTCGTTATGATAACCGAGACCGTCGGCGACTCCGGCAGCAGCGAGCCGATGACGCTGCGGGCTTGCACGATGACGTGCTCGCAATTGTCGAAGATCAGCAGCATGCGCTTACGTGCTAGATACGAGGCGAGCGTCTCGAGCAATGGCCGATGCGGCGACTCCTGGACGTGCAGCGTCGATGCAAGCGCATGTGCGACGAGCGAAGGATCGCTCAGCGGGGCAAGCTCGACGAACCACACGCCGTCCGGAAAGCGGTTGAGCAGACGCGCACCGGCCTCAACCGCCAAACGCGTCTTTCCGGCGCCGCCCGTACCCACGATGCTAACGAGCGCGGCCGTTTCAACGAGCTGCGCGATCTCGTCAATAACCTCGTCGCGCCCCAAGAACGACGTCAGCTGGCGCGGCAGGTTGTGAGGCGGAGTAACATCGTGTTCGGCGATTCGCGAGCCGCGCGCGCGACGGGCGGAAAGCTCCAGCGCCGCGCGGGCTTCGGGAGGAAGTCCGAGCGCGTCTGCAATGCGTTCAAGGGTATTGCGATAAGGAACCTTGCGATAGCCGCGTTCGAGCGCACTGACGGCCTGCACGCTAATCAGCGCACGTTCGGCCAGCATCTGCTGCGAAAGGCCGGCGCGAACGCGATACGTCTTGAGCAGTGTAGCGAGATCGGCTGTGGTCTCGACGTCCGCCGGCGAGGCGGCAAATGGCTTCACCGCTCGCGCCCTTCGTGGCGGGAGCGGCCAGTCCATGCGAATTACAAAACGATCGGGTTAGCCGCCGGGACTAGGTGCGATACCGTACGGATCGCCGTCGACGCTCGTGTACTGATAAACGCACAAGCCGCTTCCCTTGCCTTTGTTGCTGCCCTTGCAGTGACCGTTGCCCCCAAGCACGATGGCCCAAAAATAACCGCTCGCGTCGGAGAGCCAAAGCGACTTGTCCTGCTGATCGAAATTGAGATTGTTCGGCAACGCGAAGCCGTAGCCGGATGGACCATTGCCATTGCCGGCAAATAACGCGCAGCTCGCCGTCTTGTTGCATTGATACACGCCGTACGCCTGATCGACGTAATAAAGATCGCCACTCTGATCGAAGGCGATGCCTTCCGCTTGTTTCAGGCCGGAGATTATCGCGGTTCCCGGCATGTTGCATCCGGGGAACTCTACAATGGTGCCGCTACTGGTATTGGGATCCTGGAAACTCCAGAAACAATTGCCCTGATGATCGATCGCGATGCCCTGGCCTTGGATCGCATCGTTGCCGTATGTCAAAGTGCGCGCGGGCTCACTCTGCCGGCTCAGATAGACGCTGACGCTGCCCGCACTCCCAGTCGTCGAGGAGTAGTTTGACACAGCGACGAGGTTACGGGAAGGCGCAGCCGAGACGTTGTCGGGAAGCTGTCCGTGGTCGTCGAGCGTATCGATCGGATACGACGGGATCGAACCCTTGCTGATCTTATAAACGAGAACGTTGTTGTGTCCGGTGTTGGTAAGGTACCAATAACCGTTCGGCGTCGTCGCGGTGCCTTGCGGCATTGAGATTCCGTACATAATCGCCGTTTTGTGCGTCAGCGTGTAGCCTTTGCGCTGGTAAACGCTCGCGTCGTTGCCGTAAAGCTGCGCGGTGATAACGAAGGAGTCGTTGCCGTAGTGGCTGGCCCCGGGCGCGATCGGCGAGTTAGATAGCGTCGGCCCCGTGGCGGCCGCCTGTGACGGCACTGCCGAGCCACCGCCGCATCCGCTGAGTAAAGCGAGCGCGGGAAGCAAATATGAAAGTCGCACGATTCTATTAACGGACATCCTTGTCACCTTCGTTCCCATAGACGGCAGCTTTGTCCTCGGAATGCTTGCCCGCCCCGCTTCTTTCGGAGGAGGATGAGAGACGCGAGGCGGGCATTTTGGCGAGGCTCCAAGTCCATTGGTGCGACACACGCCGAGAGGTGTGCGCGCGCTCCGTGGTAAGCGCGCGCAGACCGATGATAGCAGTAAGTAGCGGTTGAGGAATCATCCACTCGCGACTGTATAGGTAAGCGTAGTAGCAGCCTTGCGAACCCTAGATCGAGTTCGTAACGACGTTTGCATAGCCGAGAAACTTGCTACCAACCGGAGACCAATGCCGCCGCGATCGCGACTACGAGGACGCCAAAAAGAGATCGTGCCGAGAAGTACGTTGCCATGAGTGTGTCTCCTTATGTGTAGGGAATCGTACCATCGGCCGCAGGCCGGGGCATCATGCAGTCGGCAACGTGTCGGCAACTGTAGTAGTAGCTGTGTGAGTTAAACCAAGCGAGCGCTCTTGCGCAGCCGCCGGAAATCGCCGTCGCGGATCGTGATTCCGCGCGAGTCAAGCCATTCCAAGAGCGGAACCGCATATTTCCGCGACGTGCCCAAGAGGTCGCGGAATTGGGCGGCCGTCATGCGATCGTGCTGCCCGAAGTGCGCTTCGAGCCGAGCATGGATTTCGGCAATTTGGGCGCCGCGGTAGAGGTCGTCGCCGACTTTGACCAAGCCGCCATCTGCGAGCATGGCGTCGAAGGCCTTGGGCAGTCCGGTTAGATGCGAGAGCTTGACCGCCGCCGCCGCGCCCGCGAAGGGAATCGGCAAAAGCGGCTGATCGTCGGCAATCGGAACCAGATAATCGAAGAAGGCGCGCTGTTCGGGCGTGAGCGACGGCCGATGATCCGTCGTCGCATAATAGCCACCATGGTTGATCGCACGCCCCGATTCGACAAATTGCTCCGCAATGCGCACCAGGGTCGCTTCGCTAACCGCCAGTACGCGAGCGAGGGCGATCGACGTCATGCCGATTGCCCACGGTTCTTGCTGGTGCGATGCTGCGAGCGCGCTCAGCATTCGCTCGAGCAGCGTCCCGGCCGCAGCGGCATCAACGTATGCCGCCGGGCGCGCGACCCGAATGGCATCGCCGCGCTCGACCAGCTGATCCAAGATATCGCGCGCGGCGCTCTCGCGGAGATTCGCTGCCGATGCGACGTCGGCGAGTTCAATGGGTTCGGTTCCCTTGCCGCGCAGTACGGCGAGGACTGCCTCTTCGCTGGAATCCCGCTGCTCGGACGATGGCGCAACTGCGACGCCTTCCACGTAACCGCCGCCCAGAAGCGTCATTGGGGAAGGGCGTCGGAGAACGAATCGCAGCCCCGGAAAGGCGACGACCGATTCGCGCAAGTGCAGCTGCGCGCGCATTTCGTGCGCTCCGCCATTTGCGTCGGAGATAACGAGCGTTCCCATAATCTCGGCGGAGCCGATGTATGCCCGCACCGGCGTTCGACGGCGCATCAGCGCAAGCGCGCTCTGCAGCGGCACGAATCGCACCGCGAAGTTCGACCGCGCCGCCAGCTCGCTGCCGACCATCGCGCGGCCGCGAACGATTTCGGCGCGCTCGAGGCCCGGCAGATTCAAGGCGACGCGCGTTCCCGCTTCAACCGTCTGCCGCGTCGCGTCGAAGACGCCGATGCTGCGGACGTGCGTGGCCTTACCACCCGGCTCCAGCATCAGCGTTTCGCCGGCCGCGATGCGCCCTTGCATCAACGTGCCGGTCACGACGGTGCCCAAACCCTGCAACGTGAACGCGCGGTCGATCGGCAAGTAGACCGGAGCATTGACGTTACGCGGCGGCATCGCCTCGAGTTCATCGTGCAACGCGCTTTTGAGTTCGTCAATGCCTTCGCCCGTCATCGACGAGACTGCATAGATCGTCGCGCCGGCGGCGATCGTGCCTTGGAGCCGCAGCCGGATCGCGTCACGCGTCGCGGCGCGCTCGCCGGCATCGATGAGGTCGACTTTCGTGAGCACGACGAGCACCCGGCGCACGTTGAGAAACTGCAGGATCTGCAGATGCTCGAGCGTCTGCGGCATGACGCCCTCACGCACGTCGACCGCCAACAAGAGCAGCTCCATGCCGGCAGCTCCCGCCAGCATGTTATGTAAAAATCGCTCGTGGCCCGGAACGTCCACTATGCCGGCTTCGACGCC
>JAFAOZ010000329.1 GCA_019247395.1 Vulcanimicrobiota bacterium
GCGACGAACAGACGCCGATCGTCGTGCTCAAATGGCGCGGTCTCGGCGCTAATCCCCTCGTCGACGGGCAACCATCGTGAGCAATCCGTCGACGGCTCTGCTTGGCCTTTGGATACTCTTCGGCTTCCTAATCTCCGCGCTCGGCGCGGCGGCGCTGCTCTTGCTCTTTGGCCGGCTCGACGTACGCCAACATGCCTACGAGGACGCTCCACAAACGCATCGCTCCAAAACGGGGACGCCGACGATGGGCGGTCTCGTCTTCGTCGTGGTTCTTTTCGGCGCGCTCGCCATCAGCCGTGCGCCGCTCTTGCCGGAGCTGGTCCTCTTCGTGGCGCTCTGTGCCGGAATCGGCGCCGTCGACGACATCGCCAAACTGCGTCACGGTGCGAACCGCGGCGTGCGCGCCCGGACGAAATTTTTAGCAACCGCGCTCGCGGGCGCAATCTTCATGCGCGAGATTGCGGCATCGCCCGCATTTGCATATCCCAACGTGCTGTTTCACGCGCCGTGGCTCACGCTGACCGCGCCGCACTGGCTTTGGCTGGTGCTGGGAATTCTCGCGATTACCGGGAGCGCGCATGCCGTCAATCTGACCGACGGTCTCGACGGACTTGCGGCCGGGACGATGATTCCACCACTGCTCGTATTGGCGGCAATCGCGGCGGCGGCAAACCAGGGCGGCCCGGCGATCGCATCAGCCGCGGGAATCGGCGCATGCGCGGGCTTCTTACTCTTTAATCTGCATCCCGCGAAGCTCTTTATGGGCGACACGGGATCGCTCGCGCTCGGAGCTTTGCTCTCCGGCGCAGCGATTGCGAGCGGCGAGATGCTCTTGCTCGTCGTCATCGGCGGCGTCTTCGTCGCGGAAGCGCTTTCCGTCATCGTACAAGTCTCATACTTCAAGGCAACGCGCGGCCGCCGGATTCTGCGGATGAGTCCGCTTCACCATCACTTCGAACTCGGCGGCTGGCCAGAGACCCGCGTCACGCTTCGCTTCTGGCTTGCATCGTTGCTCTGTTCGTTGGTAGGATGGGCCATCGTGCGATGAGCGATGGTTTTCAATTCGGCGCCGGCGAGACGATCCTCATCATCGGTCTCGGTCGCAGCGGGCTAGCGAGCATCGAAGTGCTCGCCGAGCATCGCGTCACACTCTACGCGACCGATGAGAAGCCGATCGCCGAGCTCACCGAACCGATCAACGCGGCAAGCGCATTCGGTGCGCGGTTCGTCGCTCCAGCGGATCTCGGGACGATCGTCGATCGCTTGAACTGCGCGGTGCTTTCGCCCGGCGTTCCGCCGACTTCGCCGGTCGTGCGCCGGATGCACGAAGCGAACGTTCCCGTCTTCGGCGAGATCGAGCTCGCCTACCGGCTCTGTGAGGCGCCGATCGTGGCGGTCACCGGGACCAAAGGGAAGTCCACGACGACTGCGCTCATCGGTCATCTGCTTCGCAGCTGCGGCGCAACGGTGCACGTCGGCGGAAACATCGGTAATCCGCTGATCAAGGAGGTACGCGGGGCAGGCGAGCACGACTGGATCGTCGCCGAAGTCTCGTCGTTTCAGCTGGAAACGATTCGCGCATTCAAACCGCGCGTTGCGGTACTGCTCAATATTGCGCCGGATCATTTGGACCGCTATCATTCGATGGACGAGTATGCCGAAGCGAAGTTTCGCATTTGTGCCAATCAGTCCATGAGCGACTGGTTTGTCGGCAACCTCGACGACCCGCGCATCCGCGCGCTGCACTGGCATCACGGCGACGCGCGCGTCCAGGCGCGCCAGCTCTGGTTCACGCTGGAGCGGCCCGATCAAGCGACGATGTACCTGCGTGACGGGGTGATCACCTACGCGCCGGTATCCGGCGATCCGCGCCCGATTCCGATCATGCGGCGTGAAGAGATTCCGCTCGCGGGCGAGCACAACGTCCAAAACGCCATGGCGGCGCTGCTCGCGGCACTCGCGGTCGGCTGCAAAGCCGAATCGCTGCGCGATGCGATGCGGAGCTTCCAACCCATGGCGCATCGCCTGCACATCGTCGCGGAAGTCGACGGCGTCCGCTACATCGACGACTCGAAGTCGACCAATCCCGGTTCCGTCATTGCGGCGTTGCGAACGTACGACGCGCCGATCGTCTTGATTGCCGGCGGCCGGTCGAAGGGAACCGACTTTTCCGGCATGGGCGCAGAGATACGCCGGCGCGCCTCGGCACTCGTGGCGATCGGCGAGTCGGCGCCCGAAATCGCGCGCGCGGCGCGCGGCGTGCGCAGCATCGTAGCGGACTCGATGGACGATGCGGTCCGCCGCGCGAGCGACCTCGCCGTGCCGGGCGGTATCGTATTGCTCTCTCCGGGATGCGCTTCGTTCGATATGTTCGCATCGGCGGAGGAACGCGGCGACCGGTTTGCGGCAGCGGTGCAAGCGCTACGGGAGCCTGCGGGTGCATAGCGCCGCAACGCTGCGCCCGCAGCGCGACGCCGCGCCGCGTCCGCCCGCGTACGCGCCGGCTCCGCTCGACCCCGTGCTATTCACCGCGGTCGCTGCGCTCATCGGGGTCGGTTTGGTCATGGTCTTTTCGGCCTCGAGCGCAACCGCGTACGCGCAGCACGGAGATATCGCTTACTATCTGAAGCGTCAGCTCCTTTGGCTCGGCGTCGGCCTCGCCGCCGCCTATGCCTGTTATCGCATCGATTACCGGCGGCTACGCGCGCTCGCTCCGTATTTCTTGGTGGCGGCGATCGTCGGGCTCGCTCTGGTTTTCGTACCGCACGTCGGGCTCGGCGTCAACGGAGGACGGCGTTGGATCGGCGCCGGGAGCGTGAGCCTGGAGCCGTCGGAGTTCGCGAAGCTCGCGCTCGTTATCTACCTTGCGGCGGTCTTGTCGGCGAAGGGCGAGCGAATTACATCGCTCGCGCGCGGACTCTTTCCGCTCTGCGTTCCAGTCGCCATTATGGCCGTGCTCGTGCTGAGGGAGCCCGACATGGGGACGGCGAGCCTGCTGCTCTTCATCGCGCTCGCGCTCTTCTTCGCCGCCGGCGCACGCCTCGTCCATCTCGCAGCGGTGATCCTTGCGATGGTGCCGTTCGCCGCGCTGACGGTGTTGGCCAGCCCGTACCGGCGCGCGCGCATCTTCGCGTTTCTCGACCCTTGGAAAGATCCGCTCAACACCGGCTTCCACATCGTGCAGTCATTGCTCGCGCTCGGCAGCGGCGGACTCTTCGGCGTCGGGCTGGGCGCGTCGCGCGCAAAGTTCTTCTATCTGCCCGAACAGTATACGGACTTCATCTTTTCAGTGCTCGGAGAGGAACTGGGGCTCATCGGCACGCTCGCGGTGATCGTCCTCTTCATCACGCTGGCATATCGCTCGATTCGAATCGCGCTTGCGGCTCCCGATCGGTTCGGTTTCTTTTTGGCGATCGGCTGCGCAGCGATGATCACCATTCAAGCGTTCGTCAACATCGGGGTCGTTTCGTCGTCGTGGCCGGTCACCGGCGTTCCGCTGCCTTTCATCTCGTTCGGCGGAAGTTCGCTGGTCGTGAGCCTCGTCGCCGTCGCACTCATCGCTAATGTAGGCAGGCATCGCCGGATCACGCGTTCGTGACCGTCGTTTTCGCCGGCGGCGGAACCGGCGGACATCTCTATCCGGCGATTGCAATCGCCGACGCACTGCAAGCCCGAAATGCGCGGGTCGCATTCATCGGCACGAGCGACCGGCTCGAGGCGACGATCGTACCGAAGGCAGGCTACGAACTGCTGCCGATCGCTAGCCGCGCGTTACCGCGTGCAGTCACGCCCGCGCTGCTGCGCACCATCGCGGATAACCTGAAGGGTACGATTCAAAGCCTTCGTTTGCTCGCCGCAACGCGGCCCGACATCGTGATTGCGACCGGCGGCTACGTCTGCTTTCCGGTCGCGCTTGCGGCGCGCGTTCGCCGGTTCGCCGGTCTCTCGCGCGCGCCGATCGTGCTCCTCGAGCCGAATGCCGAGCCGGGGTTGACCAATCGGCTTTTGGCGCCGATGGTCGACGAAGTTTGGGGGCCGCCGCTCGAACCCGATCGCCGCCTTGCCGGCAAATATCGCGCGACCGGCGTTCCGGTTCGCGCGTCCCTCAAGAATTTGCCGGCGCGCGACGCGGCGATCGCCCGCCTTGGGCTCGACCCATCGCTGCGCACGCTGGTAGCCGTGGGTGGGAGTCAAGGCGCGCGAGCGATTAATGACGCACTGATCGATTTGCTCCGGCGCAACGGACTGCCGTCCGGCTGGCAACTGCTCGCGCTGACCGGCGCTGCCGATTACGATCGCGTGCGAGCCGCATTGCCGAACAGCGTTCCGTACCTCGACGATATGGCCGACGCGTACGCGGCTGCCGATCTCGTGCTCGCGCGTGCCGGCGCCTCGACGCTCGCCGAGTTGGCAGCCGCCGGCAAGGCCTCGATTCTCGTGCCATATCCGCATGCCG
>JAFAOZ010000079.1 GCA_019247395.1 Vulcanimicrobiota bacterium
ATCGAAGGCGCTGCCTTGCAGCTCGGCTCCGAATCGAATGCCCAGCTGAAGCTGGTAGACATCGCCTTCAAAAATGTGCCGCTTCACGTTGGCGACGAGTTCGAGGAAACGCTCGCGATCGATTGACTCCGTCATCGCGGTGCGCGCGCAGAGCGCCGCAGGCAACGACGGCCGCGCCGCGAGCAGCCCTTCGACGTAAGTGTCGATGCGGCGTTCGCATCGGTGCGCGTCGTCGCCGGCGCACCAGATCGTGAGTGAATCCGTGAAGTGATCGAAGATCAGCCACGTATCCGGGATCGCGACGTACGCGCCCGGCATCGCCGGCTCGGATTGCGTCCGGGGCGGGAGGCGCGCGTCGAATCGCGCGGCATCGTACGAGAACGCAAAAAGCGCGCCGCCGAGGTTGCCGTTTTCGCCATCGATCCGGTGCGACGCTACGAATTCGCGAACGCGATCGTAGAGATCCGCTCCCGATTCGAAGTTTTCTGCCGCCCGGTAGTCGAGACCGATGAAGGAATAACGGGAAATGCGGCCGCCGCTTTCGACGCTTTCGAGCAGACACGAAGCGTGCGGACGTCGCAGCGCCGCGTACGCGCCGATCGGGGTCAGCGTGTCGCCCGGAACGATCCGAACGCGCGCCTTCACGGCAGCAACCGTCGCAGTTCGTCTTCGTTAACGACCGCAATGCCGAGTTGCTCGGCTTTTGCAAGCTTACTGCCCGGCTCGCTGCCGGCGACGACGTAATCCGTTTTCTTGCTCACCGAGCCGGTCACTTTGCCGCCCGCGGAAACGATCAACTGGGTTGCCTCTTCACGCGTGAGCTTTTCAAGGGTCCCCGTCAGTACGAACGTTTTCCCTCCGAGCGGTCCGTCGGAGGCGCGAGCGCGTCTCGGCGCGGTCATGTCCACACCCGCTCGCGCAAGGCGCGCGATCATGTCGCGATTCGCCCCCTGCTTGAAGAACAGCACGACGCTTGCTGCGACCTCGGGACCGATGCCCTCACTGCGCTGCAGCTCCTCTTCGCCGGCGGCGGCGATTGCCTCGATCGTTCCAAAGTCGCCGGCGAGAACTTGTGCCGTTTGCGTTCCGACGAAGCGAATTCCCAAACCGTAGAGCAGTCGCGCCAACCCGCGCGACTTCGAACGCTCGATGTTCCGCAGTAAATTCTCAATACTCTTGGGGCCCATGCGCGGTACGTGCGTGAGCGCCGCTCCATCCAGCTTGTAGATGTCCGCAATATCGGCGACTAACCGCAGCTCGGTAAGTTGCGCGGCCATCACGTCGCCAAGGCCTTCGATATCCATCGCGCCGCGCGAGGCAAAGTGCCGCACGCGTTCGTACACTTGCGCGCGGCAGGCCGCATTGGTGCAGCGTGACATCGCCTCGCCGGGCGGATGATCGACGTCCGCGCCGCAGACGGGGCAGCGGTCCGGCATTTTGAACCGGCGCTCTTTGCCGGTACGCTCCCCGATCACGGGCCCCACGACGCGCGGGATGACGTCTCCGGCGCGCGTCACGATAACCGTATCGCCGATGCGAATGTCGTTGTTCTTGATGTAGTCGCTGTTGTGCAGCGTAGCGCTCTTGACGGTCACGCCGCCGATCGGAACGGGTTCTAAAACGGCATTTGGGTTGAGCGTGCCGGTGCGGCCCACGCTTACCGCAATGTCGAGCAGTTTCGTTCGGGCCTCGCGCGGCTTGAACTTGAAGGCGATGGCCCACCGCGGATCGCGCGCGACGACGCCGAGCCGCTCTTGCAGGGCGAACTCGTCCACCTTGATCACGACGCCGTCGATTTCGTAATCGAGCTCGTCGCGCCGCTCTTCCCACTCGCGGCAGTATTCGAGCACCTCCGCGAGCCGTTTCGCACGTGCGACGTGCGGGTTGACCGGAAATCCGAGCGCTTCGAGACGCGCCAGCGAATCCCACTGCGTCCGCACCGCCGTATCGCCGGAAACCAGTTGATAAGCAAAAAACGAGAGGCGCCGTTGGGCGGTCAGCGCCGGATCCAACTGCCGCACTCCTCCCGACGCGGCATTGCGCGGATTGGCAAAGACCGGTAAACCCTCGCGTTCTCGTGCGGCATTCAAACGCTCGAAATCGCTCTTGCGCAAATACACCTCTCCGCGTGCTTCAACGAACGCCGGCGCGTGCGCACCGGCCCGCAATCGCAGTGGAATCGTCTTGACGGTGCGCAGGTTCGCCGTGACGTCCTCGCCTACGCGACCGTCGCCCCGCGTACCGCCGCGCGTGAGCGAACCGTCGCTGTAATCGAGCGCGATGGCGAGTCCGTCTATTTTAAGCTCACAGACGTATGCGACGTCGCCGCCGGCAACTTTGCGCGCACGCTCGTCGAACGCGCGCAACTCCTCCGGCGCTACTGCGTTGGCTAAGCTCAGCATCGGTCGTGCATGCTCGAACGGAGCGAAACGGTCCGAGGCAATCGCTCCGACGCGCTGCGTCGGCGAGTCGGGCGTGCGCAGCTCGGGGTGAGCGTTTTCGAGTTCGATGAGCTCGCGCAGGAGCGCATCGAACTCCGCGTCGGTAATCTGCGGATCGTCCTGCACGTAGTAGCGGTAGTTTGCCTCGTCGATCTGCTCGCGAAGCGACTCCGCACGAGAAGCGGCGCTCATTGGCCTAAGCTTCTACGGGGACCCTGCCACCCTCGCTCAGATCGTGCAGCGCAAAAAGATTCTCACGCTCGAGCCGGTCGAGTTCCGCATCGTCGGGGCGGTGATGGCCGACCGCGCGCTCGTCCCGAAGCACCGGCACGAGGTAGGCACCCGTGTACGACCGCTCGTTACGCGCCACTTCTTCCGGCGTACCCGTCGCGATGACGGTGCCGCCGCGATCGCCGCCTTCCGGGCCGAGATCGACGAGATAGTCGGCGGTCTTGATCACGTCGAGATTGTGCTCGATGACCAGTACCGTGTTTCCGAGCTTGACGAGCCGGTCCAGCACTTCGAGCAGCTTGTGGATGTCGGCAAAGTGCAGACCGGTCGTCGGCTCATCCAACACGTAAAACGTCCGCCCGGTCGAGCGGCGCGAGAGCTCGGTCGCGAGCTTCACGCGCTGCGCTTCGCCGCCCGAGAGCGTCGTCGCGGGCTGACCCATCTTGATGTAGCCTAAGCCGACGTCGCAAATCGTCTGCAGTTTGCCGCGGATCCTCGGAATCGCGCTGAAGAACTCGGATGCCTCGTCCACCCGCATCTCGAGCACCTCGGCAATCGTCTTTCCCTTGTATTTGACTTCGAGCGTTTGGGCGTTGTAGCGCTTGCCTTTGCAGACTTCGCACGGAACGTAGACGTCCGGCAGGAAATGCATCTCGATTTTGATGATGCCGTCACCTTGACAGGCTTCGCAGCGTCCGCCTTTGACGTTGAACGAGAAGCGCCCGGGCGTGTAGCCGCGCATTCGCGCTTCGGGAACGAGCGAGAAGAGCTGGCGAATGTGATCGAAGGTGCCGGTGTAAGTCGCAGGGTTGCTGCGCGGAGTGCGACCGATGGGAGATTGATCGATCACGACGAGTTTGTCGAGCTGTCCGGCTCCTTTGACGGTGCCGTACGTCCCACCGGGCGGTTGTTTGTGCAGATGCTGGTTGAGCGCGCGTACGAGCACCTCATTCACGAGCGTTGACTTGCCGCTGCCGCTCACGCCCGTTACCGCGGTGAACGCACCGATGGGAATGCGAACGTCGACGCCATGCAAATTGTTGGCCGTCGCGCTGCGAATTTCGAGCCAGCCGCGCGGCTGCCGGCGGCGCCGTGGAATCGGGATGAACTTGCGTCCGGATAGATAGGCGCCCGTCTCCGACGCGGGATTCGCGATCACGTCATCGAGCGAGCCGGAGGTGAGGATTTCTCCGCCCTCGGCACCGGCGCCGGGGCCGATATCCACCACGACGTCCGCGGTGCGCATGGTGTCCTCGTCGTGCTCGATCACGATGAGCGTATTACCGAGATCGCGCAACGTTTTCAGCGTTGCCAAGAGCCGGTCGTTATCGCGCTGATGCAGCCCGATCGAGGGTTCATCTAAGATGTACAGCACGCCGACGAGCGCGCTGCCGATTTGCGTGGCGAGACGAATTCGCTGCGACTCTCCGCCGGCGAGCGTCGTGGCCGAACGGGAGAGCGTCAAGTAGTTCAGGCCGACGTTGGTCAAGAAGCCGAGGCGCGCGCGGATCTCTTTGACGATTTGATGCGCGATCTGCTCTTGCCGCGGCGTGAGCGTCAGTTCCCGAAAGAAGAGCTCGAGTTTTTCGATGGACATGCGCGTCAAATCGTCGATGTTGCGTTCGCCCAGCGTCACGGCAAGCGCTTCGGGCTTCAGACGGGCGCCGTTGCACGACGGGCACGTCGATGCCGACATGAACTTCTCGATCTCTTCTTTGACGTACTCGCTCGAGGTCTCGCCGTAGCGCCGCTGCAGATTGTTCACGACGCCTTCGAACGACGCGCGGTACTCCCAAGTCTTGCCGCCCCGCGACGTATACTCAAACGTCTGCTCGCGATCGGTCCCGTAGAGTATGATATCGAGCACCGTATCGGAGAGTTGCTCGACGGGCGTCGTCGTTTTGGCACGATACCGCCGCAGCACCCGTTCGAGCTGCTGCATGTAGTAGGGGTTCATCGAGGGATAGCGGCCGCTGCCAAGATTTCGGCTCCACGGAACGATCGCGCCGTCCGCAATCGATTTGCTGCGATCCGGAACCACTTTCCACGGGTCGATCTCGATCTTCTCGCCGAGACCGCTACAGGCCGGACAGGCTCCATAGGGCGAGTTGAACGAGAAAAGCCGCGGCGCCAGTTCTTCGAACGAGAGCCCGCAATACACGCACGCAAACGCTTCGCTGAACGTCAACTCTTTTTCACCGGCGATCACGGTCACGATGCCGTTGGAAAGCCGCAGCGTGGTCTCGACCGAATCGGCGAGCCTGCTTCGGATCTCCGGCTTGATCACCAGCCGGTCGACGATCGCTTCGATCGTATGCTTGCGCTTTTTGTCGAGAACGATCTTATCCCGCAGCTCTTTCGTTTCGCCGTCGACGCGCACGCGGGTGAAGCCCTCTTTGGCGATCTCTTCAAAGAGCTTCGTATATTCGCCCTTGCGCCCGCGCACGAGCGGAGCGAGGAGCACGATCCGGGTGCCTTCGGGAAGTTCGGCGATGGCGTCCACGATCTGCTCGCTCGACTGCGTGCTGATCTCGCGGCCGCATTGGTAGCAATGCGGCGTACCGACGCGCGCGAAGAGGAGGCGCAGGTAATCGTAAATTTCCGTAACCGTGCCGACGGTCGAACGAGGATTGCGCGATGTCGATTTCTGGTCGATCGAGATCGCCGGCGAGAGCCCTTCGATATAGTCCACGTCGGGCTTCTCCATTTGCCCTAAGAACTGGCGCGCATACGAAGAGAGCGACTCAACATAACGGCGCTGCCCTTCGGCATAGATCGTGTCGAAGGCAAGCGACGATTTTCCGGAACCCGAAAGTCCGGTCACGACGATCAATTGATTGCGCGGCAGAACGAGATCGACGTTCTTGAGGTTATGTTCGCGCGCGCCCTTGATGACGATAGAGTCGAGGGACATGGCCAGTCGAGCTAAGAAACCCCGGCCGGCTCCAGAAGTATGCGCCCCGCTTCGGCAATCGAGCTGCAGGTCGCATCCGGCGGAGTGGCGCCGGGCGGCAGCTCTTCGTCGCGGACGTTGAGCCAGATCGTATAGAGGCCCGCATCCATCGCCCCTCGGATGTCGCGGTCGTACCGGTCTCCCACCATTGCTGCGTGCGCGGGCGCGCCGCCGAGCGTTCTGCAGGCGTGCGCGAAGAGCAGCGGATCGGGCTTGACCATCCCGACCTCGTCGGAGAGAAAGATGGCATCGAAGTAATCGCTGATTTGCAGCAATGCAATTTTCTCGCGGTGCGTCTCGGAGAGACCGTTGGTCACGATGCCGAGCTTCATGCCGCGCTCGCGCAGCGACCGCAAGACGTCCGTCGCGCCCGGAAAAAGCGTGAAATACTTTATGCGGTAGGCGTTATAACGCTCGGCGCTGCGCTGCGCGACCGACGAGTCGTCCACCCCGACGCTTTCGAGCGCCGTCTGCCACATGCCGGCCCGAATGCTTGCGAGTTTGACTTTCAAATCGTCGGCCGTCAGACGATGCCAAAAGCCTTCGGCTTCGGTGATGTACGCCGCCTTGAGCGCGAGCGCATCGATGCCGTGCTCGGCAGCGACTTCGCGTGCGACTTCTTCTGCAGCGTTGTGATACGCGTACGTGTCGTCGTGCAGCGTGTCGTCCAAATCAAAGAGTACGACCTCCAACCGCCGCATAGTGACCTAGACTATCAGCGGGGCGTGCCGAGACCCAGGGTCGTGACCTTGCCGTCGCTGTTGACGCCGTAGAGAAAATCGAGGCTCTGGCCGTTCTTGAACGTCACCAGGTAGACCGCCCACGAAACGCCGCCCTGCGAGCCGGCCTGCTGCTGCACGAAGCTCATCGGTAACCCGAGACTGCCGATCATGTGTTGCGCGTTCGCGATCGTCGCATTGTTGAGGCTCGCGTTGGCGCCTCCCGGCGCGAGCTCGGAGCGGTTAACGCTGCCTGCCTGGAGTTCGTCGAAGAAATGCCGCGCGCGGCCCAGCATTGCGGGATCCGGTTTTGCCGTGGCGGTAGCGGCCGACGGCGGCGGGAGCGCCCCCGGCGGGGGATATTCCTGCGCGGCGGCGGGGAGTGCCGCGCCGCTGACCGCGAGCGTGAGAGCAAACGAGCCGATGAGAATTCGAATCATATAAACCTCTTCCAGCGCTATTCTTCTACTGAATATCGGGCAGACGCTGCTGCAAATATACCCAGCCATCGTTCGAGATGCGAACCGAGCCCGAAAACGGCGTAGAAAACTCGAGAATTACGATAAATAAAATTCCGATGAGACCGACTAAGATTGCGGTCATCATCAGCTGTGCCGGCCGGTTCTCGACGCCGAAGATGAAGCAGAAGGCGACCATCGCGAGGGCGCCCGCAACCAGGGCAAACCACAGCACGGACGGCACCGCCGGAACCGCCGCGATCAAGCGCGAGCGACGAGCATCGAAAAGCCGCTCCTCCATCACGATCGCGGCTTGTTGCGCGGCAAACTCTTTTAAATTTGCGGGGCCGAACGTGTCCACGGAATACGCGAGCTCCTCTATCTTCGCAGATCCGGCCCGCGGTACGGCCTCTCCGCGCGCCATGGCGGGCCATTCGATCTCGGCGACGATATCGGCATACGCGCGCAGATCCGTTCGAATCCGGTCGCGAAGCGCCGGCGGGTAGGAATCCACGACGTGGTAGAGGTTGCCGACGGCATCCACCTCGCTCTCGACGTTTGAAACGGCGGCATCGTATTTCTGCCAAACGACCACGACGACGAATCCCAGGACTACCGCGTACAGCACCCCGACCGCCGAAAAGAGATAGCCTGCGACGTCGTTGTGGCGGCGAAGTACTTCGCTGCGCAGCCGGCGCTGCACGAACGCGTGCAGCACGACGAAGAATGCGACGACCGCAATGACGACCAGCATCTCCTCGATCAGGTCGGGGACGCTGACGACCGTACGCGTCAGAGTCTCGATTGGCGCGAAGATTCCCACCGGGACGAACTTAGCCGGCCCCGAGCAATAACTCTTCTTAGGGCGTGGTCGTCGGCTCGAGCAGCTCCGCGAGGGCTTTGTCAAAGATCTTCGGCGCCTTCCCTCCAAAGAGAATCGACTCGTTGCCGCCGATCTGCTTGCGAAGCTCGATCAGCTCGTCGCGTAACGCCGCGGCCTTTTCGAACTCCAACCCGGCCGCCGCGTCGCGCATCTTCCGCTCGAGGTCGCGCGCCATTTTGCTCGCAACGTCGCGGGGCAGACGCTCCAGGCGCAGCTTGGCGGTATTCGCTTCGGTTGCACCGACCATGCTGAGAATGTCGTGGATCTCTTTGCGAACCGATTTCGGTTCGATTCCGTGCTCGCGGTTGTACTCCAACTGCATCTCCCGGCGGCGGCGAGTTTCACCGATCGCTCGCGCCATCGACTCGGTGACGACGTCGGCGTACATGATCACCTTGCCGTCGACGTTGCGCGAAGCGCGGCCGATCGTCTGAATCAGCGACGTGCCGCTGCGAAGATATCCCTCTTTGTCCGCATCGAGAATGCCGACCAGCGAGACCTCCGGCAGATCCAAGCCCTCGCGCAGTAAATTGATGCCGACCAGCACGTCGAAGACGCCGGCGCGCAGATCCCGCAGAATGGCAACCCGCTCCAGCGTATCGATCTCGCTGTGCAGATAGCGCACTTTAAACCCGTTTTCCAGCAGAAAGTCGGTGAGATCTTCGGCCATCTTCTTCGTGAGCGTGGTGACCAGGACACGTTCCTTGCGGGCGGCGCGCTGCGCGATCTCCTCCATCAGATCGTCGACTTGATTGCGGGTTGGACGCACGTCGACTTCCGGATCGACCAAGCCCGTCGGGCGGATGATCATCTCGGCGACTTGCGTGCTGTGTTTCGTCTCGTACGCGCCGGGCGTCGCCGAAACGTAGATCACTTGATTGATATGCTCCTCGAATTCGTCGTAGGTCAAAGGCCGGTTATCGAGGGCGCTCGGAAGCCGGAACCCGTGCTCGACGAGAACCTCTTTGCGCGAACGGTCGCCGGCGTACATGCCGTGGACTTGCGGCAGCGTGACGTGCGATTCGTCGACGAAGAGCAGCCAATCTTTCGGAAAGAAGTCGATGAGACACCACGGCGTCGAACCGGGCTCGCGACCGGTCAGGTGGCGCGAGTAGTTCTCGATGCCGTTGCAGTAGCCGACCTCTCGCAGCATATCCAGATCGTAGCGCGTACGCATCTCCAAGCGCTGCGCTTCGAGCAGTTTGCCGTTCCGGCGAAAGTATCCGAGCCGCTCCTCGAGCTCGGCTTCGATTGAGACGATCGCGCGCCGGAGCTTCTCTTCGGGCGTGATGAAATGTTTGGCGGGAAAGATGAGAAGCTCGCGCTTTTCCTCGACGTACTCGCCGGTCAGCATATTGACGACGTTGATCTTTTCGATCTCGTCGCCAAAGAATTCGATGCGGTGCACGAGCTCTTCGTCCACGCCGACGAACTCCAGCGTGTCGCCGCGCACCCGGAAGGTACCGCGCACCAAGTTCAGGTCGTTGCGCCGGTACTGCATATCCACGAGCTTGCGCAGCAGCACGTCGCGATCGATCGTATCGCCGACGTGAATGCGCGCCGACATTTCCATGTAATCGGAGGGAGAACCTAAGCCGAATATACAGGAGACCGATGCGACGATCAGCGTGTCGGGCCGGGTCAAGAGCGACTGCGTGGCCGAGTGCCGCAGCCGTTCGATTTCGTCGTTGATCGAGCTGTCTTTCTCGATGTAGGTGTCGGTCGACGGCACGTACGCTTCGGGCTGATAGTAGTCGAAGTAGGAGACGAAATATTCGACCGCATCGCGTGGAAAGAATTCGCGAAATTCAGCACAGAGCTGGGCGGCGAGCGTTTTGTTGTGGCAGAGCACGAGCGTCGGCTTGCGCACCAGCTCGATCGTTCGAGCCATCGCCATCGTCTTGCCGCTTCCGGTAACGCCGAGTAACGTCTGCGTGCGGTCGCCGCGGAGGACGCCATCGGCAAGCGCCTGCGTCGCTTTCGGCTGGTCGCCCGCGAGCGCGAAGGGTGAGACGAGGGTGAATTGTTGAGCCACTGCCTTCCTATTAACAGCCTCCTAGGTCCGAACGATTCACTCAGCGAACGAGCGGGCATGGCCTCGAATCCGCTGCTCTTCTGCGGCAACTCCAATCCGGAATTGGCCGAGGAGATCGCCAAGCGCCTGCGGCTGCACGTCGGTAAGGCGACGGTTTCGGAGTTCAAAAACGAAGAGACGCGCATCGAGATCGGCGAGAACGTGCGCGGCTCCGAGGTCTTCGTCATTCAATCCATCTGTCGCACGCCCAACGGCAAAGGCGTCAATGATGCCGTGATGGAGCTGCTGCTGATGATCGACGCACTTCGCCGTGCGTCCGCCGCTCGGATCACCGCGGTGATCCCGTATTACGGTTACGCGAAGCAGGACAAGAAGACCAAAGGCCGCGAGCCGATCTCCGCCAAGGTCATCGCAAACATCCTCAAAGTTGCCGGCGCGCGGCGGATCGTAACGATGGACTTGCACGCCGCACAGATTCAGGGCTTCTTCGACATTCCGGTCGATAACTTGGTTGCGATGCCGGTGCTTTGCAACTATCTCAAAAAGGAAGGGCTCTGCGACGAGAAGATCGTCGTCGTCTCACCCGATGCCGGCGGCGTGCACCGTGCCGAGTTGTTCGCCAAGCGGCTCAACAGCTCGCTCGCAATCGTCTTCAAGCGCCGCCCGGTACCCGACGTTGCGGAAGTCACCGACATCGTCGGCGACGTCGAAGGGCGCGTGGCCGTCGTCGTGGACGATATGATTTCAACCGGTGGAACGCTAGCCAAGGCGGCGGAAGCCATCAAAATGCGCGGCGCAACCCGAGTCTACACCGTC
>JAFAOZ010000293.1 GCA_019247395.1 Vulcanimicrobiota bacterium
GTGTAACGCTGTAACGTTACGCGGTTAGTGTTCGAAGGAAGCGACGCTCTCGCCGGGCGCCGCGGGTTCGACACGGCCGCCGAGATATTTTCCTAAGAAAGCTTCGACGGCGGCGTTGAAGCGGCGGTTGTTCTCGGGCCGCGCGAAACCGTGGCCCTCATCGGGAAAGATGACGTACTCCACCGGTTCGTTGTTCTTGCGCATCGCCGCGACGATCTGATCGCTCTTGCGTTCGTGGACTCGTGGATCGTTCGCACCTTGCCCGATGAGCAACGGAACCTTGATCCGATCCGCCTTGAAGAGCGGCGATTCCGAATTCAAGAACGCGACCGTATCGCCCATGCGCAACGCAAACGTCGCCCGATCGGTCGACCAGTACGGCGGAATGGATTGCAGCAGCGTGTTCAGGTTCGACGGTCCGACGATGTCGACGCCGGCGGCAAATGCATCGGGTGAAAACGCTACGCCGGCGAGCACGGCGTATCCGCCGTAACTGCCGCCCATGATTGCCACCTTCGCCGGATCGGCGTAGCCTTGCGCGACGGCCCAGTTCTTTGCGTCGATGAGGTCTTGGTGCATCGTGCCGGCCCACTGACGGTTGCCGGCGTTAAGAAACTCTTTGCCGTAACCGGTCGAACCGCGGAAGTTTACTTGCAGTACCGCGTAACCACGGTTTGCAAGCCATTGTACGTAGCTGCTATAACCCCAACTGTCGCGCGCCCAGGGTCCTCCGTGGACGAGCAACACCATCGGAAGGTTCTTCGGCGGAACGCCGACGGGCAGCGTGAGGTAACCGTGAATCGAGCGACCGTCGCTTGCCGTATACGTAATCGGCTGCATCGATGCGAGCTGATATTTCTGCAACGCGGGGCGCGACACGAACAGAAACGTGCCGTGCTTGGTGGCGCGATCGTACGAATAGTACGCCAGCGGACCGTTATCCACGAGATAGCTGACGATCAAATGGCGTCCGTTCGCCGTGCTGCCCAGAAAGTCGATATCGCCGGGGTGCAGCTTTGCGAGCGCGTCGAAATCGCTTTGGAAAGCCGGGTCGAGAACGTCCCACTCGGTTCGATCGCGCTCGAAGGAGACGGCGGCGAGCTCGCGAGTCTTGGCATCGATGAGCGGACCGCCGACGTCGTAGGTCGGATCGGATGCAACGACGGTATACTTTCCGGTGCTCAGGTCGTACTCGAGCAGCCGGGACGAGTTGGCGCCGACGCTCGAAGAAACGTAGAGCGAGCGATTGTCCGCGCTGAACGCTACCGGCGCGATCGTGTCTTCGGGACCGGCTTTGAGAAGGGTTTGCCACGGCGCGGAAGCATTCGCGCGCATGAGGATTGCATTCGAGCCGTCGGCATTGGCTTGCAGCGCTGCCCTGACGACGAAACGATTGTCCTCGGCCCATCCGGCGACGGTGCCGGGATTTTGCGTATCGAGCGTCGCGGCGCCGGTTCGGACATCGATCCGGTAGACGTCTAAAACGTTTGGATCGCGCTTATTCGACGTGACGAGGATGACGTTTTTGAAACGCGGGTCGACGGCCTCGATATCGGAGCGGACCTTATTGCCGAACGGCGTGAGATCGCGTGTTGCTTTCGTCGCCACGTCGGTTTGAAAGACCGAAAAGTTTTCGTTACCGCCTTTGTCCTGTTCGTACAGGACGTGCTTGGAGTCCGCTTGCCAAACGACGTTGCGAATCGGGCGTGAAGGGTCGGTCGCGACCACGCGGTCGTCGCTCTTTCCGATCGTGCGTACCCAAATGGATAGGACGCCGTTGAAGGGCGCGAGATAGGCGAGCATGAGTCCGTTGGGAGAGATCGCGGGCGAGGCTTTTTCGGGGTTTCCAAAAAGCACGGCGCGCGGAATGAGCGGCGGCAGAGCGGCCGCTGCGCCGAGCGGCATCGCCGCAAAGAGTGCGGCAAACCCGGCCGTGAGGAGTCGGTGAGACTTCACTATGCCAGGACTAACTGCTGCTCGCCGACGCCGGCTTTGCGGACTGCCTCGGCGATCATCTCGTCTTGGATCTCGCGCACCTGCCAGCGTGACTGCGCCGCGGGCGAGAGCCGGTCAATCGGATCGAAGTAGACGAAAGCCTTTCCCGGCTTGACGCTGGGCGCTGCGTAGACCGCGATTCCGTTTTCGCGATCGTAGTACTCGTACGAGTGGACGTCGCGCTTGCCGCCGCCGCCGGGGGCGTCGCAAACGAAGGTCGGCGTGTTGAAACCGGCGGTGCTTCCGCGCACGAACTTCTCAGCCTCGGTCGCGGTGGCGATCGTCGTGCGCAGCTCCTCTACGCCTTTGACCATGTCGTGCATGTAAACGTAGTAGGGATGCACGTTGAGGTGACCGAGGCGTTTGACGAGCAGCTGCATGCGTTCCGGCGTATCGTTGACGCCGCGAATGAGCACCGACTGATTTCGAGTAAAAATCCCACGCTCGAAGAGCACGCGCATCGCGCGCTGGGTGATCCACGTAATCTCTTCCGGCGCGTTGAAGTGCGTGTGCAGCACGACCTCTTTGCCGAGCGTGCGGCCGCGCTCGACGATCGCCGTCAGCGCGTCGACCCATTCGCCGTGCGTGAGGATCTTCATCGGCATGATCGCCGGGCCTTTGGTCGCGAAGCGCATGCGGCGCACGTGCGGAATGTCGAGCAGCGCATTGCCGATGAACTCGATGTTCTTGGGCGGCAACTGGTAGACGTCACCGCCGGAAATGACGATGTCTTCGAGCTCCGGCCGCTCGGCGATATACGCAAAGGCATCCTGCCATTGCTTGGGAGTCTTTGCCAGCGCGACTTTATCGACGTTTTCGGTGTCGGGTCCGATCGCGTAGCTGCGAGTGCAGAAGCGGCAATAGACCGGGCATACGTTCAGCGGCAGAAAGAGTGCCTTGTCCACGTAGCGGTGCACCAAGCCGGGCACCGGGGAGTCTTGCTGCTCGTGCAGTGAATCGAGCGTCAGGCGCGGATGGTCGGGCAACGACGTGGAGGCCAGCGGAATGAATTGTCGCCGAATCGGGTCGTTGACCGGATCGTTCCAATCGATCAGGGCGATCGCATACGGCGAGACGCGCACGGCCATGGGCGCCTGGCGAAAACCGGCCTCCGCATCGCGATAGAACTCGGTGGAACAAACGTCGCGGATTGTCTCGAGCAGCTCGTGTGCCGTCTTGACCGACTGGCGCTGCTGCCAGAGGTGATCCAGGAACGTAGCTTCGTCGACATCGGCGTATGCCGGAATGTGGCGCCAGAACTCGCCCTGCTTCAAGTTCTTGTATTCGAACTGCTCGGGGGGCACGGGCGGTTTGAGGTGGGGAATCGCAATC
>JAFAOZ010000318.1 GCA_019247395.1 Vulcanimicrobiota bacterium
CGCGTTCGATCGATCCAACCTCGCCGTGCGAGGAACGAAATGCATCCGTCACGAGCGCCCGAATCTCGGCCGGCGGGCCCTCCTCAACCTCCAAGACGATCACCAGATACTGCGATGCCAGCGCGATGCCGCGCGCCGCCGCCTCGTCGCGTGCGACCGCGGCGTCTTGAAACGTATGGTTTAGCAAAGACTCCCAAAAATTGCCTGCGTGGCCGCGCAGCGATACGCCGTCGCGCGCGAGCTCGACGCCAATTGCGGCCGCGGTAAGGCGCAGCAAAATCTCGGAGTCCGCAGCGCGATCGTCGCCGAAGAGCGAGAGCCAACCGACGCCGGCATTGCCCGCGTTCACACGCTGCGCGCGTCCCGGCGCGCCCGATTCGACGACGTTACGCGCGCTCGCCGGAATCGTTGCGGAGCCTGCGCTCGTGAGGTGGCGCCAATTCGCATCTTCGAGCAGCACACCGCCGCCCGCCGTCTGCGCGAGATGCGCTGCGAGCGCCTTCGGCCCGCCGCCCGAGGCGGCGATCCGGGCCAGAGCTTCGGTATACGCGACGATCTCGTCCGGCCTCACGACGCAGCGCGACGCGGATGATGCCGCCGCACGCGCGGCAGTTTCTTGACGACGTCTTCGGGCATGATCGCGTCAATGGCGTCGTCCACGGTCACGATGCCCAGCATCTTGCCGTCGCCATCCACGACCGGCACGGCGAGCAGATCGTACTTCGCAATCGTCGAGGCGACGTCGACCGCCGGCGTGAGCGGATCGACGGTAACGAGATCCGTTTTCATGATACGCTCGATGAACGCGGTCGGCAGTTCGAGCAACAGCGTGCGCAGCGAAAGCGCGCCGAGGAGATGGTCGTCTTTGTCCAAGACGTAGAGATAATAGATGAACTCCGATGCCGGCGCGATCTCGCGGATCTTGCGAATCGTTGCTTCGGTCGTGCGATGCGGATAAATCCAGACGTAATCGGTGGTCATCATGCCGCCGGCCGTATCTTCGGGATACTTTACGAGCTCACGCAGCTCTCCCGCGGTATAGGCGTTCATCTCCGCGAGCAGTTGCGACTGCTGTTCTTCCGGAAGTTCAGCGAGCAGGTCCGCCGCGTCGTCGGCGTCCATCTCCTCGATGATGTCGGCGGCGCGTTCCGTACCGATATCTTCGATGAGACTCTTGCGCGTCTCGGTGTCGAGATGCTCGAAGGCGTCGGCTGCGGTCTCGTCGTCGAGCTGCCCGACGACGGCGAGCGCTTCGCGCGACGACAGATCGCCGATGATTTCGGCGAGCTCCGAGGGATGCAAGCGTGCGAGCCGGTTCTGTTTGACCGACAGCTGCACTTGCGACGGATTGACCTCGCGAATCGGTGCGACGGAATCCCACGCGATCATCGAACGCGGCACGTTGCCGATGCGCGAAAGCCAACGCTTTCCAAACGCGCGCAGCCCGAGGCGGCGAAGCAGGCCGGCAAGTCCGACGTCGGCAGCGACGACGCGCAGACGTCCGCCGGTGTTGGCGACCTCGATATCGTTGATTCGAACGACCTTGCGACCGTCCACGTCCACGATTTGTTTGTCGAGGAGGTCGGCAACGAGGTAGAGCTCTTGCTGCTCGGGCGGCGCCGGTTCGCTCGGCGCGATGGTCAGCGCGACGTTTCCGTCGCGGTCGACATCCGCGACCGTCTCAATCGGTGCGAAGCGAAGTCCCTGCGGCGTTTTGATGACGAGGCCATCCACTTGCGGAAAGACCGCATCGGGTTTGCCGACGACAAAGTCGGTGACCTTGCCGATCGGACGGTCGTCAATCGTCGCCCGGCGGCCGACCAGCTCGGAGATGAAGCCCTCGGTGAACGCCATTGGGCCTCTATTTCCCTAGGCGGCGAGCGGAGCCCGCCGCATCCACGCGCCGTCGCGCAGTTTCCACTGCGTGAGCAGCGCGCGCGTCGCCCATGCCGCGATCCAACCGAGGGCGACGCTGTAGAGACCGAGATGGAGCCGCTCGATGCCGAGCCACGCCAGCGGGATCACGAGCGCGCTGCAAATGAGTCCCACCGTCATCGAAAATCGCGTGTCGCCGGAGGCACGGATCGGAGAGAGCGAGACCATCGCCCAGCCTTTGAGCGGCAGCGTCACCATGTGCAGCGCGAGCGGGAGCGCCGCGATCGACGCAACCGCCGCGTCGAGCGTGAAAACGTACGCAAGCGGCCACGCGAAGATCGCGACGATCGCGCCGGTAATGGTCGTGACGACGAGCGAGATGCGCAGCGCGCGCTCGAAGAACCAGCGCGCACCCTCCGGATCGCGCGCACCGAGGCGTTGACCGATGACGACTTGCGTTGCGCTCTGCAGCGGACTCGGCACCACGAACGTAAGATCGGAGACGACGTTGAGGGCGCGAAACGCCGCCACGACGATCGCTCCGAGCGGCGCCAGCAGCGCCACGATTACGATGTCGGGAACGGTCACGCCGAGCAGAAAGATCGCTTCTGGCAGTCCTAAATTGGCGCAGCGCTTCGCGAGCGGCCAAGAAATTTCGCGGTTGGCAAAGATGCGGTACTCCGGACGGCGTGCCGTGTAGACGATCGCATACGTTGCGGCGATCGTCTCGGAAAGCAACGATGAAACTCCCGCACCGACGATCCCGAACGGATGATGCGTCCACCATCCCAGCCCAAGCATCAGCAAAAGCGGAATGTGGATCAAGTTGACGACGACGAGCACCAAGATACCGAGTTGGCGGTTTCCGGCCGCGCCAAGGCCGACGATCAGCGTGCCCGAGATCACGATCGGGATCATCGAGGCGCAGCGCAAGATCAAATAGATGGCGCTTGCGTGCGCCGTCGGCAGCGCGCCGACCAGCGCGTGGATGGACGGGCTCGCGCCGCCGAGGCTCGCCGCGAATGCGAGCACCGCGACGAGCATCGGCACGGCAACCCCCGCGCGGACGGTGCGCGCGAATCCGTCGACGTCCCCGGCGCCGACACGCTGCGCCGCGAGGATCGACATGCCCAATAAAAATCCCGATGCGAGAAAGAGCACTGCTATCGCAATGGTGTTTGCTGCGGTCGCCCCGGCGAGCGCAACGAAACCCAAGCTGCCGATCGCGATCGTGTCGACCGTGCCGAGCAGCTGATCGCCGAGAATCTGAATGGCAACTGGAATCGAAAGGCGCCGGAATGCGGCGCCAATTCGGGTATGGTCGACGATCATGGATGTCGCGTCCATGCTACCCTTCGACTTCGCTCAGGGTGACAAGGTTTCGTTCATTGCGCCAAGGTTGCCGCTCCGGCGCGAACGTTCTCGAGCTGTTTGAAGAATTCGTCGATCTCCGCATCCTCGGTGTAGAAGTGCGGTCCGACGCGGATACCACAGCCTGGCCGGTAATCCACGAAGACGCGGCGCTCGATCAACCGTCGGCACGCGGCGCCGGCGCCGTCAAATTCGATGCCGATCCAGCCCGTGCGCCGCTCGGGGTCGAGCGGTGAGTTGACGCGAAGCCCGCGCTCCAGCGCGGTCGCCGCGATTTTTTGCGTGAGCCGAACGTTGTGCTCGCGAATGCGCGGAATGCCGACCGATGCGATCGCACGGTGGCCCGGCTGCGCGGCCATATAGGCCGGAATCGACGGCGTTCCGTTGCCGAAGCGGTACATCGAGGAGGCATGTTCCATCGGCGCCGCTTCGAAGGCGAACGGACGCGCATGCGCCATCCATCCGGTTACTGCCGGCGCGAAGCGCCCGAGCAGCGACGGCTTGACGTAGAGCCATCCGCAGCCGGCACCGCCGCAGAGCCATTTGTGCGATCCGCCGGTCACGAGATCGAGATCCCAGTCGGTGACGTCGTACGGATAGACGCCGGTCGTCTGATACGCATCGACGCAGAGCAGCGCACCGACGCTGCGGCAATGACGCTGGATCGTGCGCACGTCGGCGATTGCGCCTGAGACGTAATAGGCGTGCGACAAAACGGCAATCGCCGTCTTTTCCGTTATCGCTTCGACGATGCGCTCGGTCGGAACCGTGCGGCCGTCGTCGGATTCGGCGACGCGCACCACCGCGCCGAACCGCTCCCACTCGCGCCACACGTACGTCAGCGACGGAAACTGCAGCGATTCGTAGACGACTTCATTGCGATCGCTCCGAAAGTCGATGCAGCTCGCAACGGCGCTTTGGAGCACCGAGACGTTAGGCCCCAAGAAACAGGTTCCGGGAGGCGCCCCGACGAGCGCGCCGATTCCGTCGGCGATTTCGGCGATTCGCGGCAACCAGCGTTCCCATGCCTCGGGACCGTCCCCGGCCCATTCTTCCCAGTACGTTCGCAGCGCATCCCGCGCGCGCAGCGGCGCCGCCCCCATCGAGTGGCTGACGAGATAGGTCGAATCGGCGAGTATCGGAAATTCGTCGCGCTTCATGCGTACGCTCCGCTGCCGAGATACGTACGCACGTCCCATAGCTCGGGAAAGAAGCGATGCGCGAGCGTACTCTCGAGATACCGCGCGCCGGGCGAACCTCCCGTTCCGATCTTTTGCCCGATCATGCGCTCGACCATTCGGACGTGGCGTCCTCGCCAGAGCAAAAAGCGTTCGTCGAACTCGATAAGATCTTCGAGCAGCAGGTACAAGTCGTAATTCTGCGATTCGTTCGTGTAGATTTGCCGATAGCTCTCCACGAGCTCCTCGCTGGTAGCAACCGCAAAACCGCGTCGCGCGAGCAGCGACTTCACCTGGTCGTAGAGTGACGGTTCGTTCGAGCGTCGCTCCAGCCGCGCGCGTTGCGCGTCGCCCAGCTCGATCCGGCGCATGAGGTCCGTCCGCCGGACGCCACAGGCGAACTCAAGTTCGCGAAACTGCACGGATTGGAATCCGCTCGCGGGGTTGAGGTTGTCGCGAAACTGGTTGAATTCTTGCGGCGTCATCGTTTCGAGAATGTCGACCTGCTGCTCCAGGAGCCGCTGTATTGCGTGGATGCGGCGAAAATGCTTCGCGACCCGCAACAGATCGTCGCGGTCGAGCGCGGCCATCGTCGCGTCCACCTCGTGGAGCAACTGCTTGAACCAGAGCTCGTAGACTTGGTGAATAATAATGAAGAGCATCTCGTCGTGATGCCGCGGCTGCGAGAGCGGCTGCTGGAGGTCGAGAAGCTCGTCCACCTTGAGGTAGGAACCGTACGATAGGGTCACGCGCCAGGGCTTACGGGGGGTGCCGAGCTTCTCCTCGAAGCCCCCGCCGGTGATGCGTCTATGCGTCGCTGCGGTCGCCGTCTTCGCGTTTTTGGTCGCGTGTTCCAATGGGAACCGCGGTACGAGCGGTGCTCCGTCGCCGTCGGTCAGCGATCCGATCGCGTTTCCGCTGTTCAGCGGCGCGGAGATTCTTTCGGCGCGCGAATGGCGCACGACAATTTCAAAGCGGCCCGGACTCGGCGACAGCGCCGTACTAGGAGAGGGAGCGGGCACCTACGACGGTCACGACGTCGTCGCCGGGAGCCAAGCGTACATGCCGGCGCTGGAAGCATGGCTTGAAAGCTTGGGCAACGATCCTCCGCCGGGCTTCCGGGTGGCCGTCAGCGGCAACGGCATCGAGGCCGTCCGCACGCACACGCGTCAGCTTGGCGTGGATTTCGTCGCTTTCGAAGGAAGCGAAGCGGGCAAACGTCATGGCGTGGTGGTCATGGTCGTCGATCCGCAAACGCTCGACGAAAAAGCCGGACCGATGCTCGGCCTGATCGGCCGATTCAAACATATGCCGAGCATGCTTCGAGAGCCGATCGACGCTCAAGCAAAGAAACAGACGGGCTTCTCAATTACGGAGGCGACGAATCCCGACACGCCGATCGGCGCCGCGGTCGCGGCGCTCGACGAGCTGCGTGACTTCGGCGGTCGTGGAATCGTGCTCATCGACGCCGTCAAACAGTAGCCCCTCCTAGTGCAGAACCAATCCCACGCGCGCCGCGTCGGCGGATGGATCGCGCTGAACTTACTCTGGATACCGATTACTTTTCAGGACACGGCGCTGTTGGCTATTGCGGTGCCGGCGATGACTGTTCGCCTCGCGCCGGAGCACCACGTGCTGGTTCTCTCAGCGCTCGCCAGCGTGGCGGCACTTGCAACGATGATCGTGCCACCGCTCAGCGGATGGCTCTCCGATGCGCGCCGGCGCCGCGGCGGATCGCGCCGCTCCTTCGTCGCGATCGGCATCGTTATCGACGTCGCGGCGCTCGTCGGATTAGCGTACGTCAATACGCTGCCGCTCTTTGCCTTGCTCATCGTGATGGCGACGCTCGGCTCGAACGTGGCACTCAGCGGCTATCAAGTGATACTTCCCGAATCGGTGCCGCGCCGATATTGGGGAACGGTCTCGGGCATTCGCGGCGTTTCAACGCTCGTCGGAAGCATCGTCGGGTTTGCCATCGCGGGACGCGCCCCGAGCCCGCAA
>JAFAOZ010000107.1 GCA_019247395.1 Vulcanimicrobiota bacterium
CTCGCTCGGCGTTTCGGCCCTCGCGTGGCCCTTCAAATGAAGCGCGAACGAACGCACCACGTTTCCAGCGCCGTCTTTGAATGTTAGCGAAACCGGCGTTCTGCCGTCGTACGAGCGCGGCACGTAAAAGATCACCGTAGCGCCGAGCGGCGGATTTTCACCGTTGCCCGCCGCATTGGGCGTGCCGCCGAACGCCGGCGTACCGTACGAGTGCGTGAGCCACGCACGCTGCGGAGCGTAGAGCACCGCGCCGTTCGCATTGCCGGACGCCGCGCGTGAGAGCTGCTCGAGCAAAGAAAGGTTGTCCAGCGACCACATCGAGCGCCCGTGCGTGGCAATTACGACTTGACCTTGGCGGGCATCGATCGCGACGTCACGCACTTGAACGTTCGGCAAGTTGAGCGTTAGCGGCTGCCAGTGGGCCGCGCCATCGAAGCTGACGAAAACCGTGCGCTTCGTCGTGAGAAAGAAGAGGTTCGGTGCGTTCGGGTCCTGCCGGATCGTATAGACGTATTGATCGGAAGGCAGGTCCGCGCTCAGCGACGTCCACGTCTTTCCGAAATCGGCCGTCTTGTAAACGAACGGATGAAAGTCGTCGTATTGATAACGCGACGCCGTTAGAAATGCGCTGCCTTTGTCGGTGTGCGACGGTTCGATGGAGGTGATCTCAGCCCACTGCGGCAGCGCCGGCGGCGTAATCTCGGTCCACGTCGCACCGTGATTGGTGGTCAAATGCACGAGGCCGTCGACCGACCCCGCCCACAGCTCATCGCCGTCGAGCGGCGAGACTGCGAGCGCGGAAACATACGGATAGATCTCCGCACTCGAGGCATCCACATCGATGGGGCCGCCGCTCGCCGCTTCGGTCTTTGGATCGTTGCGCGTTAGGTCGGGGCTGATCTTTCGCCACGACTGGCCGTAGTCGGTGCTGCTGAGCACGAACTGTGCACCGACCAACAGCTCTTTCCGATTGACCGGCGAGAAAAAAATCGGATGAGTCCATGCGAGCCGATCCTCTAACTCCCCGGAACTGGCGCCTTCCCGGTAGAGTGGATACGGACTGACGCTGTTGTATTCATCGGTGAGCGCGTCGTGCCGCATCATGATGCTAAAGTAGCCGCTACCGTAGTCAACGTTTGTATTTCCCGGCTGCGGCGCGATGAACGTACTCTCGCCGAGAGCAGTGCGTTTCCAATCGCTGGTAAGAATCGTGCCGCCCGAAGAAGCACTTGGCCCTTCGAAGGAACCCTCGTCCTGCTGCGCCCCATAGATGTTGAACGGAAATGCGCCGTCCAGCGCGAGATGATAGAACTGGCCCGTCAGCTGATTGTGCTCGGTGCTCCACGTCTCTCCTCGATCGGTAGAAATGGTCGCGCCGCCGTCGTTGCCTTCGAGGATGATTCGCGGATTGCGGGGATCGATCCAGACGGTATGATTGTCGCCGTGCGGGGGACGCAAGAGCGTAAAGTTTTTGCCGCCATCTCGCGAGACGAAGAAGCGCGCGTTTGGCACGTAGATCCTGTTCGGGTCGGTCGGGTCGGCGTAGATCGTCGTATAATAGAAGGCCCGCTGGCGCATCTCCATGCTGTCGTTGACGAGTTTCCAGCGGCCTCCGCCGTCCTCCGAGCGGAAGATGCCGCCATGCTTTGCCTGCACGATGGCGTAGACGATTTTGGGATTGCTCGCTGCAACGCTTACGCCGATACGGCCGAGTACGCCCGTTGGAAAACCGGGATTGGTCGAAATCTTCATCCAGTGCGTGCCGCCGTCGGCCGTCTTATAGAGGCCGCTTCCGGGGCCGCCCGAGTTCAACGAATACGGTGTGCGGTACGCCTGCCACATCGCGGCGTACAGCGTGCCGGGATGCGACGGATCCATTACTAGGTCGCACGCGCCGGTGGCACCGTCCACGTACAGCACCTTGCTCCAATGCGCACCGCCGTCGGTCGATTTGAAGATCCCGCGCTCTGCATTTTTCGCATAGACGTGACCCATCGACGCGGCGTAGACGACGTTCGCGTCTTGCGGGTCGACGACGATCTTCCCGATCGTATGCGTCTCCTTCAGGCCCGCATAGCGCCAGGTCTTCCCCGCGTCGGTCGTCTTGTAGACTCCATCGCCGGTAATGAACGTATTGCGAATATCCGCCTCGCCGGTGCCGATGTAGATTGTCTTTGGATCCGATGGCGCGACCGCGAGAGCGCCGATGCTGTTGGACGCGTTGAGTTGACCGTCCGTGATGTTCGTCCAGGTGAGGCCGTAGTTGATCGAACGCCACACGCCGCCGTCGACCCCGCCGAAGTAAAAGATGAACGGGGTTCCGGGCACGGCATCCACGGCTACCGCGCGTCCCCCGATTCCCGGACCAACATTACGCCAGCGGAGCGCGGTTATGACCGTTTGTTGAGACGGCGCCGCGGTTTGGGCCGCGGCCGGCAGCGCCGATAGTGCGAGCGATATCGCGACGGGCGCGAACGAAATCATGCGCATCGACCACGTCTTCGCCATCGGAGCGAAAGTGCCCAGCATGGCAATGTTGGATGCATGCGTGTCGAATGGACACGAGTATGAAAGTCCGGCACCTGTTGCTCCTCGCCCTCACGGCAAGCTGCAGCGGCCAGATTGGATCTCCGTCCGTTTCCGGCGATGCCGGATGGCGCACCTACTACGTTGCTCCAACCGGCTCCGATTCGAATCCCGGAACGCTGCCGCGTCCGTTTCAAACGATTCAGCACGCGCTCGACGTCGCGGTCGTCCCGGGAGATCGGATTGAAGTCCGAAGCGGGACGTACGATGCGGGCCTGACGTTTCGGGCGAGCGGCACGCGCGAGAAACCGATCGTCTTGCAGAACTATCCCGGCGAGCGGCCGTTCATTTCCGGCAAGCGCGGAGGCGCGCAGAAGCTCGTTGAGATCTTTAACCGCAGCCACGTGCGGGTTTCCGGATTCGAAGTCGGCGACCTCGTCGCGACCACGCCGGCGCAGAGCGGCGCAATCTTCGTCGACGGCTTCGGGGATGACGTCCAAATAACGAACAATTACGTTGACGACGTGCGGCCCGCGCTGCATAAGTACGCCAACGGAAGAGCCATCCAGGTTCGCGGCTACGATCGGACGCACGCCCTGACCAACGTCCTCGTTTCAGGAAATGTGATCGAGCGCTGCACGGTCCAGGACGGCAACGTGCTGGAGATTAGTGGAAATACCGCGCACGACCGGGTGTTGCACAATCGGCTAAGTGATAATTCGGGGATTGCGCTCAACGTCACCGGCGGAACGCATCCGCCGGTCTATACGCGATGGGGGCTTCAGGTCCGTGACGTCCTGGTTTCCGGCAACCAGGTCGACTCAAGTCGGGGGAGCGGCGCGATCGGCCTCTACGTTCAAGCCTCGAGCCTGGTCGTCGTTCGGGGAAATCGCGTTACGCACAATGCGTGGGGACTGTACGTAACCTCGGAATACCCCGGAGTTCATTCGCGGAACGTGACGATCGCCGGTAATTTTATCAGCGATAATACCGAGGCTGGTCTGCTCGTCGGTTCACCGTTCTTTCCCACAACGGTGCTCGATGCCATCGTCGAACGGAACGTCGTGGTTCACAACGGTGCGTTCGAGAGCGGCAACGGCGGCAACTTTGGGATCGGACGGGCCCGCCGCGTCACGGTGCGCGGCAATGCATTCGTTGCCTCCGACGACAATGTGCTGACGTATCTCGGGGCACCCTACCAGGACGTATCGCTCAACGAGAATTGCTACGACGATTACAACCACGACGCCGCGACAGCGCTCTTTGGCTACGCGGGACAATCATATAAGGGATTCTCGAGGTATCGGTCGGCAACGGGTCAAGACGGTTCGTCTGTCTTTGGGAACTGCACGGTACGCTAGACGGCACCGCTTGCTTACTTGGTTTACGCCCGCGCTGGCCTGAGTTATACTTCATCCCCACACGGAGCAAGCGGAGGAACGCTTATGGACCGGAAGAGATTCGTCGGCACCGCCGCCCTAACGCTCGCCGCGACGCAGGTCGGTACGCTGGGTGCTGCGCCTCCAGCGCCGGAGCTGATTCGCCCGTTCAAGATAGAGTTTTCCGAGACCGAACTCGTCGAGCTCCGAAGCCGCATCGCTAAGACCCGGTGGCCGGATAAAGAGACGGTCGACGACACGTCACAGGGCGTCCCACTCGCAATGATTCGCCAACTGACGCTGTATTGGGGCAACGGCTACGATTGGCGTAAATGCGAATCACGGCTGAATGCGCTGCCGAATTTTAAAACGCAGATCGACGGCCTCGACATTCACTTCATTCACGTGCGTTCCAAGCACGACGGCGCGTTGCCGCTCATCGTCACACATGGGTGGCCGGGCTCGATCATCGAGCAACTGAAGATTATCGAACCGCTGACGGATCCGACGGCGCATGGCGGCGCGGCGTCAGACGCCTTTCACGTCGTGATTCCATCGATTCCGGGCTACGGATTTTCGGAACGACCTTCAACAACCGGTTGGGACGCCGGACGAATCGCGCGCGCCTGGGTCGTGCTGATGCAGCGTCTTGGTTACCAGCGATTCGTCGCGCAAGGCGGCGACGTCGGCGCTCTGGTCACGACGACGATGGGGCAACAGGCGCCGCCCGGGCTGTTGGGGATTCACACCAATCTTCCGAGCGTCGTTCCGGCGGACATTGGAAAAGCACTCGCGTGCGGTGACCCTCCACCCGCAACGCTTTCCGCCGACGAGAAGGCTGCATATCTGCAGATCGCCGATCTTCGGACAAAACACTTTGCGTACGCCATTATGCAGGCAACACGGCCGCAAACTTTATACGGACTGGCCGATTCGCCCACGGCATTGCTCGCATGGATGCTCGATCACGGCGACGGAAACGGCCAGCCGGCGGCTGCGATGGTCTCAGCCGTTACCGGGCAAACCGTGGACGGCCATTCCGCTGGTGCCGTTACGCGCGATGATTTCTTAGACAACGTCACGCTCTACTGGCTCACGAACACGGGAATCTCGGCCGCCCGCGTCTACTGGGAAGGTCACGGTATGAGCGTCATTGCGGCAACGAGCGTGAACGTTCCGGCGGCTGTCACGGTCTTTCCCGGCGAGCTTTATCAAGCGCCGCGGAGTTGGACCGAACAGGCCTATCACAAGCTGATTTACTTCAACCTCGCATCGGCCGGAGGTCACTTTGCAGCTTGGGAACAGCCGCAGATTTTTGCAGAGGAAGTTCGCGCCGGCTTCAGATCACTTCGAACGACCGGAGGAAATTCGACATGAACATGAGACTGGAAGCCATTATTCTCGGCGTCAGCGCCGCGGCCGACGCATGATCGTACAGTCAATTCATTTCACGTTTGCTCCCGACGATGCCGACGAGGTCGAAGCGATCGCGCTCGAACTGCGGGATGCGTCGCGCAAAGAGGCCGGCGTTGTTTCCTACGATGTAGGGCGGAGCCGCGATAAACCGGGCGTGTTCGCGTTCTGGGAAGTATATCGCGACGCGGCAAGCCTGGAGGCGCATCTGCAAAGCGAGCACTTCAACCGCCTCGTCGTCGGCCGAATCCGTCCGATGCTCAAGGAGCGCAATTTCGAAAAGGTCGATTTGCTATGACGTGCTAAGCCGGCGCCAGTTCCGCCATGTTTTTCGGTAGGTCAATTTGTGCGTTAGGCGTTGCCTGTGGCCCCGGGACGCCGTAATCGCTGTCGGCTAGCGCGTGACCGCCGACGATCAATGCGAGCGGGGCGTCGTACTTCGCCGTGATGCATTCGACGAAAACCATGCCCGAATGCGGAGCGTCAAGCACCTGCCGCAGCTCATTGCCGGTGCGCACGACGTACGCTTCCGGCTTATTCTCG
>JAFAOZ010000080.1 GCA_019247395.1 Vulcanimicrobiota bacterium
GGCATCGCCGACGAGATTCACTTCGGTCGGGTAGCGTAAGCCGAGATTGCGCGGATCGACGTCGATCTGAACGCCGCGCGCGCGACCCTCTTTGGGCAAGAACTCGGCGTACGGGAAGCTCGTACCGACCATCAGCAACGCATCGCACTGCGTCATGATGTCGGCACTCGGGCGCGTCCCGAGCAATCCAATCGTCCCCGTAACCCATGGAAGATCGTCGGAGAGCACGTCTTTGCCGAGCAGCGCTTTCGCGCAACAGGCTTGAAGTCTGTCGGCAACGGCAACCAGCTCGTGCGACGCATGCTTCGCGCCTGCGCCTGCGAGGATTGCGATCTTCGTCGCGCCGTTAAGCACGTCGGCTGCGCGCAGGAGATCCATCTCACGCGGCACGACGACGGGTTGCGAATAGCCGACGCCGCTGTGCAGCGTGTTGTGCTTGGCAGGCGGCGGCGCATAGGATTCCTCTTGCAGATCCTTTGGAAAGATAATCGTCGCGACGCCGCGCAACCCCGCTGCGGTCCGGAAGGCGCGATCTACGACGTGGCGGGTCGCCGTCGTGCTCGCAATCGTCGCGTTGTATTCGCTGACGTCGCGGAAGAGCGTCTGTAAATCGACCTCCTGCTGATACGCTCCGCCCAGCGCCGGCGTCGCCGCTTGACCGACGATGGCGACGACGGGGACGTGATCGCTCTTCGCATCGTACAATCCGTTGAGCAGATGAATGGCGCCAGGCCCCGATGTTGCCATGCAGACGCCCACTTCGCCGGTGAACTTCGCATGTGCACACGCCATAAATGCGGCCATCTCTTCATGGCGCACTTGAATGAACTCGATCTTCTCGTCAAAGACTTCCAGCGCACCGAGCAAACCGTTGATGCCGTCGCCGGGATAACCGTATATGCGGCGGACGCCCCAATCCACCAGGCGTTGCAGTAGGAAGGCGCTCGCAGTCATCTCTGCCATGTCATACTCCTCAGCCGATGTTTACCCAACCGTGCGACGAGGACGAGCGGGTGCAGGCTGCCGCGTTTGGCCATAATAGCCGCTTAAGAATCGCTTGCTAGCATAAAGCGGTGACCTTCGACGCGCAGAAGATCGATGGCCTCATCGCGCAGTGCCGGCTCTCCGAAGCGATTGCCGAACTCGCGTTGGCGCGCGCCGATCGTCGCATACGTGCCGGCATCTGCGGGCTCGCCGGTGACGACCGGGGCGTTGCCGGCGCGGTCGATCCAAGCTTGCTGGCGTGCCGGAACGCGGCCGGCGTTGCGGCTTTTTACGCCACGAACGAGTTGGAACCGACGGTGCACGACTACCTTGCGGCGGCCACGGTGCTGGCGTGGTCGAACGATGCGGACGGCGTTTACGTGTCGTTACGCGCGGCGCACGACCGCGCCGTCTCCGAGCGCAAATTTCATCTTAGCGTTGCCGCGCTCGAGCGGCTCGCGCGCCACGCGCTGCTCTTTGGCGACGTTGAGAGTGCGCGCACGGCGATTGGGCAAGCGATTGATGCGGCCGAAGCGCACGATCTGCCGCGCTGGCGCGTGCGCTGCATTGCGGCCGCCGCGCGGCTCGCGTTGGAGAACGGCGATCTCGAAAACGCAGCCTATCTAATTGAGCGCGGGCGCAGCGCCGCGTCTTCGGCCGACGATCTTGCGTTGTTCGCGGCGACCGGAGCGCAGCTTGCGGTCGAGCTCGGTGACGACGATGCACTCTCGGAGTGGACGTCGGGCGAGATGCTGCGGGTCGCATTACGTTCCGACGACTTGAACGCGGCTATCGAATCGACGATCGCCGGCCTGACCGGCGGCGGCGGTGGAGCGCCCGATTCCGATGTCGGCAAAGCGCTGCGGCGGGGGCTCGCACAGGCGGGCGGCGCCGCGGCGAACGCACCGGAGTTTTTTACCGTTGCGGCGCGCTACGGCGAACTCGAGGAGGCGCGTTTTGCGGTGGACGCATTGGCTGCGGTTCTCGCTCCCGATCGCCCGTATCTGCGCGCTCACCGGCTCTTGGCTCGCGCGCAATTATTATCGCGAGCCGGCGAACGCGTGGAGTCCGTGGACTGCGCGGGCGATGCCGCACGGGCTTTTAGCGCAATGGGTCTGCGTCGATGGACCAAT
>JAFAOZ010000140.1 GCA_019247395.1 Vulcanimicrobiota bacterium
TCGACCATTGCCGCGGCGATCGACCGCGGGGATCACGCGTTTCTGAAGACGCTGCCGGGCATCGGGCAGCAAAAGGCGCGCGATATCGTCGCTAAGCTTCAGGGGAAGGTCGCGAAGTTTCTTCTGATCCGCGACGCTCCGCCGACGGCTCCGCAACCGATACCTGATTTCGCCGACGCGGCGCTGGCGGTGCTGTTGCAGCTCGGATACAAACGCGCGGAAGCCGAAGCGATGATCCGCCAAACCATCGAAACCAATGCTGGAATTCGCGATGCCGAGCTGCTGCTCGCGGAAATCTACCGGCGCAAGGCGAAGGAGACTCCCCGATCATGAGTGCGCGCCGGCGTCTGCTTGGTCCCGGGGACGTTGCGCCGGAATCACCTGCGCCTGCGGACTCCGACCGTGTCGTCGATCCGAAGGATTCGTTTGAAGAGGAGCTGTACGGCGCGAGCCTGCGTCCGCGTTCCTTCGATGACTACGTCGGCCAGGAGCGCGTTGTCGAGAGTCTCCGGATTGCGATCGACGCGGCGAAGCGCCGCGGCGAGCCGCTCGAGCATGTGCTCTTTTACGGTCCGCCGGGCCTCGGCAAGACGACTCTGGCCGGATTGATCGCGCGGGAGCTCGCTGCGAACTTTCGGCCTACCAGCGGGCCGACGCTGGAAAAGCCAAAGGATTTAGTCGGCATTCTCACGGCGCTTGAAAACGGCGACGTGTTCTTCGTCGACGAGATCCATCGGCTCGGCCGCGTCGTGGAAGAGTTTCTCTACCCTGCGATGGAGGATTTTCAGATCGACTTCGTGGTCGACCGCGGCGCGTACGCGCAAACGCTGAAACTTCCGCTGAAACGTTTCACGCTCGTCGGCGCGACCACGCGCGCCGGCATGATCACGGCGCCGCTGCGGGAGCGATTCGGCATCGTGCATCATCTCGATTATTATTCCGTCCGCGAGCTCGAGCGGATCGTGCTCCGGTCGGCCGGGGTTCTCGGCGTACCGATCGATGGCGATGCGGCACGCACGATCGCGTCGCGCAGTCGCGGCACGCCGCGCGTAGCCAACCGGCTGCTGCGCCGCGTGCGGGATTTCGCCGAGGTCCGCGCCGACGGCCGCATCACCGCCGCGATTGCCGATCAGGCGTTAGAGCGTGAAGGCGTCGATACACTTGGGCTGGACCGCATCGACCGCGCGTTTCTACAGACCATCGTCGAACAGTACCGCGGCGGTCCGGTGGGTATGGCAGCCATCGCGGCAACGCTGACCGAAGACGCCGAGACGCTCGAGGACGTCGTCGAGCCGTACTTGCTCAAAGAAGGCTTCGTCACGCGCACGGCGAGCGGACGACGCGCGACCGCGCGGGCGTACGAACATCTCGGTATTGCGCAGCGCCCTCCGGCACAGGAGCGGCTCCTCTAACGCGCCGCGCAGAGTTCCTCGCAATCGCCGCCGTGCCGCTGTTCGTGCCGCAAGCGGCGCACGCACAGAACGACATCGATCCGGCGATGGCATCGCAGCGCCAGTCGCTGCGCGTCCTGCTCGGGCACGGCGACGCGGCCGCCGTCTCCGCGGACAGATTTACGTTCGACGGGCGGCTCTATCGCGGAACCTTTCAACGCCAGGACGACGGTACGATCCTTAACGTCGTCGACCTCGAGCAGTATCTTTATAGCGTGGTTTCGGCTGAGATGCCCCCGAGCTGGCCGCCGGCTGCGCTGCAAGTTCAGGCGATTTGCGCGCGCACGTACGTATTGCAGCGTAGCGATCCGCGCCGCACCTACGATCTTGTTCCGTCTGAGCTCGATCAAGTCTACGGTGGCGTCTCCGGCGAAACGGCCGGAGCGATCGCGGGCGTGGATGCCACTGGGGGCGCGGTGCTGTCGTTTGCCCGGGGCTTTGCATCCATCGCGTACTCATCGTGCTGCGGCGGACATACGGAATCGTCGACGGATGCGTGGGGGAACGTAGCGCTGCCATATCTTGGCGGCGTCCCCTGTCCGTGGTGTGTCGACTCGCCAAACTATCGCTGGCAGCGAAGCCTCGCGTTCGATATGCTGACGGCGCGTCTCACCCGCGCGCTGCCGCCTGCTGCGCGAGTGCAAGACCTTCGTATCGACGCCCGCGACGCCAGCGGTCGAGCGCGCGCGGTCGACGTCGTCACGGATCTCGGCGACGCTACGGTCGCGGGGAGCCTATTTCGACGCTCGGTGGGCGCGCGCGCAGTGCCGAGCCTGCTGATCGGCAGCGTCGCACGGGCACCGGACGCAGCCTCGGCGCTCATTGACGGCAACGGCCTGGGGCACGGCGTTGGGCTCTGTCAGTGGGGGGCGCGCGGCATGGCGCTCGCGGGACGCGCCGCGGCCGAGATCCTCAGTTTTTACTTTCCGGGTACGGACATTCAGCATCTCACGTAACACGCGCGACTTCGACTACGCGCTGCCGCCGGAGCTCATTGCGCAATACCCCACCGCGCAGCGTGACGAAAGCCGCTTGATGGTCGTTGACGGTGACGCTTTCGCCCATCGTCGCTTTCGCGATCTGCCGGAGTTGTTGCGGGCGGGCGACCTGCTCGTGCTCAACGAGACGCGCGTTATCGCGGCACGCCTTTTTGGTGTGCGCTCCACCGGCGGACGCTGCGAGCTGCTTTTGCTGCATCCCGCCGGCTCGATGCGGTACGATCCGAACGCGGTGCGCTGGGTGGCGTTGACTCGCCCGGCGCGGCGATTGCGGCGTAACACGCG
>JAFAOZ010000141.1 GCA_019247395.1 Vulcanimicrobiota bacterium
GACGATGTTGAGGACTTTGATCATCGGATTGATTGCGGGGCCGGCCGTATCTTTGCACGGATCGCCGACCGTGTCGCCGGTGACGGCTGCTTGGTGTGCGATCGAGCCCTTACCGCCGTAGTGACCGTCCTCGATGTACTTCTTCGCTTTGTACCACGCACCGCCGCCCGACGTCATCGAAATGGCAACGAAGAATCCCGTAACAATCGACCCGACGAGGATGCCGCCCATCATCTGCGCGCCCGTGTCGCCGCGGAGCACATTGAAGTATGAGAGCAGCACGACGATCAAGGGAACGCCGACCGGAATCAGCGCGGGCACGATCATCTCGTGAAGCGCCGCACGCGTGACGATGTCGACCGTGGTGCCGTAGTCCGGGCGCGCGGTGCCTTCCATGATGCCGGGAATCTCGCGGAACTGACGGCGCACTTCTTCGACGACGGCGCCGCCGGCGCGTCCGACCGCTTCCATCGAGCGCGAAGCGAAGATATACGGTAGCAGGCCGCCGATGAAGAGTCCGGCGAGGACGAACGGATTGCCGACCGCAAAGAGATTGCGCACGCCTTCCACGCATGCCGTCGCGTCGCCGGCGCACTTGTGGTTCGTGAGCTGCTGTAAGAACGACGCGAAGAGCACGAGCGCTGCGAGCGCGGCCGAACCGATCGCATAGCCTTTGGTAACGGCCTTGGTCGTGTTGCCCACTGCGTCGAGCGGATCGGTGACGTTGCGCACGTCTTCCGGCATGTCGGCCATCTCGGCAATGCCGCCCGCGTTATCGGTAATCGGACCGAAGGAATCGATCGCAACGACGATGCCGGCCATCGAGAGCATCGCCATCACCGCGATGCCGACGCCGTACACGCCGGCGAGCGAGAAGCTGAGCAGGATGCCGACGACGATGACGATCGCAGGCCACGCGGTGGCCTTCATCGAGACCGCGAGGCCGGCGATGATGTTCGTGGCGTGTCCCGTAACCGAGGCCTTCGCAATGGTCTGCACCGGCGGGAACTGCGTCCCGGTGTAATACTCGGTGATGAACGTAATCAAGCCCGTAATGACGATACCGATGACCGCACAGAGGAAGATGCCCATCGGGCTGACCAGCGTTTGACCGCCGAAAACGCTGCCCGAAACGAAATAGAAACCGACCAGGGAGAGCACGCCGGCGATCGCCATGCCGCGATAGAGCGCCGACATGATCCTCGAACGCTGCACTTTTCCGATTCCAACGGCGAATACGCCGATGATCGAAGCGACGATCGAGATCGCGCCGAGCAGCAGCGGGAAGGTCGTCGCACCGGGGAGCTTCGAGCCGAAGAGCAGATTGCCGAGCAGCATCGCCGCGACCGTCGTGACGCAGTACGTTTCGAAGAGGTCGGCGGCCATGCCCGCGCAGTCGCCGACGTTATCGCCGACGTTGTCTGCGATGACCGCGGGGTTACGCGGATCGTCTTCCGGGATTCCGGCTTCAACTTTACCGACGAGATCGGCTCCGACGTCGGCGGCTTTCGTATAAATGCCGCCGCCGAGTCGCGCAAAGACCGAGATCAGCGAGCAGCCAAATGCGAGACCGACCATTGCGTTGAGCGTCGTTGCCGTGTCGCCGTTGTTGACGTTTTGCAGAATCCAGTAGTAGCCCGAGACCGCGAGCAATCCAAGGCCGACGACGAGCATGCCCGTCACCGAACCGCCGCGGAAGGCGACATTGAGCGCCGGCGTCAAACCGCCGCGCGCCGCTTCGGCGGTACGCACGTTGGCGCGGACCGAAACGATCATGCCGATAAAACCGGCGGCGCCCGAAAGGATCGCGCCGATCAGAAAGCCGACGGCAGCCTCCTTGCCGAGCGTCGGCGCAAAGAGAATCAGGATAGCGAGAACGATCGCGACGATGCCGATCGTCCGGTACTGGCGCGTGAGGAAGGCCATAGCGCCTTCTTGGATCGCCGCGGCGATCTCGCGCATGCGCTGATTGCCGGCGGGCTGCGCGAGCACCCAAAAGGTGAGCGCGATGCCGTAGAGCACCGCAAGGGCGCCCCCAATAAGTCCGGCTACAGTGGCTATCTGTGCGGTCATTCCTATCCTCAAACGAGCGAGCAAAAAGACTGGCCCCGAAGGGCCGACCGGCTTGCCTACTCCGGGCGGACGCGCAAGTCCTCGCGTGCCGTCGTGGAACATCATTGCGGTGAGCGCAACGGAAACGACCGAACTCCTCATCGTCGGCTGCGGCCCAGCCGGAGCGACCGCCGCGCGCGAGGCCGCGCGAGCCGGCGCCGAGACGCTCGTACTGGAACGCGACTCCGTCGTCGGAAGCAAGCGCGTCTGCGCCGCCGGACTGCGCCCGGGCTTCTGCGAAACGTTCGACGTGCCGCGAGCCATCGTGCACTGCGACACGCCGCGGCTCGCATTTTTCGACGGCGCGGGCGCCGAGTACGAAGTCGCATTCGGGCCGGGGCATACGACGACGCGGGAAGAGCTCGACTCGAAGTTGGCGGAGCTCGCGAAGCGCGAAGGCGCCGCGGTTCGGACGCAGGCGCTCTTTCGAACGCTCCGGCGCGACGGTCGCGGCTTCATCGCCGAGTATGCCGATTTAGCAAAGGGCGAACGCCGGCGCGTCGCGGCTCGCTACGTTTTCCTAGCGCCCGGCGCAACGGCACGCTTGGAAGATCCGTCGTTCGGGCGCGTCGCAATGCCGGATTGGCGCGACGGCCTGCTCACGACGCTGCAGTACCGGGTCTATCTGGAGCATCGCGCATCTGCCGTCGCGTATCGAACGCTCGAGCTTCATTACTACGCCGCGCGTGACGGACGTCAGATCGTCGCTTGGATGTTTCCCAAGCGCGACCATCTCGCGATCGGTCTGGGCGTGATGGGCAAGATTCGCGCCGAGGCGCTGCGCACCGAACTCGATTTGTTTACCGAACGCGTGCGCGCACGGCTCTACCCGAAGTCCGGGGTTCGCTCGGTGAAGACGGAGGGGCACTTACTCTATGGCGGCATGCCGCGTCCGAACGTCTCCGACGACGGCCTGCTGGTCGGCGGAACTGCAGCAGGCTTCGTTGATGCCACGAACGGCGAAGGGATCTTCGAAGCGGCAATGAGCGGACGCTTTGCCGCCGACGCGGTGGTACGCGCGCGCAGCCGAGGCGAGCATGCAAGCGTGCGCTATGCATCGGACGTCAATGCGCGCTTTCGACGCCGCCTGCTTCACCGGGTGCATATCATGCGCTACCTGGAACAGCGGCCCGCCCGGTTCGCGCACCTCTTCGACCAACTCGCGAGGACTCCGCGCCTCGCCGCGGTATTGCTGAAGGAAGATTCCGAGCGAACGATGAGCGAACGTCTTTATCTGTATTCGCAGGCTCTGTACTTCGGCTTTCGCACGGCCGCATGCCGTGACTAACGCGCTGATTTCTCGCGAAGAGGCGATTCATAAGTACTTGTATCTCGTCAAGTACGTCGCGGGACGAATCTACGTCAATTTGCCGTCCAACGTGGATCTCAACGACCTCATCAACGACGGCGTCTTCGGTTTGATGGATGCAATCGAGAAGTACGACGGCTCGCGCGCCGTTAAGTTCGAAACCTACGCCATTACGCGCATCAACGGAGCGATTCTCGATGCGCTGCGCTCGCTCGATTGGGTGCCGCGCACGGTCCGCCAGCGGTCGCGTGCGCTCGATCACACGTACGAGCGCTTAGAGTGTGAGCTGGGGCGCGACCCGACCGACGGCGAGCTCGCCGCGAGGATGCAGCTTTCGGTGCGCGAGCTCGATCGCATGCGGCAACGCGCGCGCGGCACGAACGTCGTCTCGCTCGAAGAGCCGATCTCCAAGAACGGGGAGAGCGAAATCTATCTCGGCGACACGCTCGAGGATCTTGAAAGCGACGTCACGGGCGAGATCGAGCGCAGCGAGCTGCACGAGGAGTTGGTTGGAGCGGTGGCCTCGTTGCCGTCGCAAGAGCGCACCGTGATTCAGCACTATTATTTCTACGGCGAGACGCTGAAGCAGATCAAAGCGTTGCTAGGCGTCTCGGAATCGCGGGTGTCACAGATCCACGCGGCTGCCGTGGGCCGGCTGCGCAAAATCATGTACGCAAACCCGGCGTAAGCCCTCACGATTCCCCGTGGAAGTACTCGAGCTGCGGATGCGCCGCGACCAAGACCGAACTGCGTCCGTCGAGCGGTGCCGGCAGATCCACGAGCAGCTTGTCGGAATCGGGATAGTAACACGATTCAAACTCTTCGGTCCGCGCTAAGAGCAGCACCGTCGCCGGCGCGTCGCTGTCGTTGAGCAGCTGATGCGTTCCGCTCTCTCCGACGGGGAGCGCAACGAAGTCGCCTTTGCGGCAACGAATCGTTCCGGATAACATTCGCACGCTGGGCTCGCCGTCGATGACGTAGAAGAGTTCCTCTTCGCGGGCATGCCCGTGAAGCGGACAGAAGCGGTGCCCCGGCGGCAGCGTGCTCACGCGATAGCCTAAGCCGCGCGCGCCGATCGCCCAGCCGACCTCGGCGTCGAGGCAGGTGTATCGCTGCGGCTGTTGGGCGCGCTCCGTGTTTTCGTCGCGCTCGTCGCGAAAGTCGAGCTCGTCGACGTTGATGCGATGCACGTCGGCACCCGCTTTAGCATAGAGCAACGTATAAAGCTGTTGATAGGCGCCGGCGTAGACCGATTGGCCTCGGCTCACGAGCAAACGCTCGGGATTGACGCGCAGGATGCGCCGCAATCCGAGCGCCGCTTTGCAGACGTCGGTATATTTGCCGTCGGCGGCCATCGAGAGCGCGCCCGCGGGAGCGCCGGCGAGGGTCTCGCCGGCCACTACGGCTTGGGATTCCGTCAGATGCAGTGCGAACTCGTGCGCGCGATGCTGGTCGCGCAATCGTATCGCGGTAAGCCCCGCTCCGATGCCGTCGTAATGCTCGGCGCGATCGACGACTGCCGCGCCGAATCGCGCCGCGATGGCCTGCGCGTGCGACGACCTGTCGCCCGTCAGGACGACGACGGTTGACACTCCGCCCAGCTCCGCGATCTGCGCGAGCGTCGCGTCGTCGAAGGGCAGCGGATCGACCAGCACGTTGCCGCGCTCCGCAACGAAGAGATGACTATTCTCGGCGATGGCTTGGTGCGGACGCGTGACCGAGTAGGCGTAGGCATTCGAAATCTGAAGCGGATAGAACATGACGCGGTATTTCGAGCCCGGCCGTCGAAACGCTGCGCGTGCGACCAATTGGAGCATTGGCGTTCCTGCTTTTGTGCGGCTGCGCTTCGCAGGCAGCATTGCCGTACATGAAATCGGCGACGGCATTGCGGGTGCTGTCGCAGAGCGGTGCGGGCAAGATCACGCACATCGTCTACATCGTGCAAGAGAACCGCAGCTTCGATGATCTCTTCCAAGGCTATCCCGGCGCCGACACGGTCGCCTACGGCAAGATCTCTTCGGGCAAGCGGGTGAAGCTCGTGCCGGTCAGCCTCGCAGCGTATTACGTGATCGATCATTCGGCCGCAGCGATGTTCGCCGCGTGCGACGGTACCGGAAAGCTTCCCGGAACGCACTGCCGTATGGACGGCTTCAATAAGGAGTATGCTTCTGGTTATCCGCGCAGCCTCACGTACCCCGAATATGTCTACGTGCCGCACAAGGAGTCGAAGCCATATTTCGACATGGCGCACGAGTGGGTGCTTGCGGATCGCATGTTCCAATCGCAGCTCGACGAGAGCTTCGTCGCGCACCAGTACATCATCGCGGCGCAAGCGCAGGCCGCGGTAGACCTGCCCGCGCGGTGGGGTTGCGGAGGCGGCCGTTACAACAAAGTGGATACGCTCACCCAAGAGCGCAATCCGTATGGGCCGCAAGAGCGCCCGTGCTTCGACTACCAAACCCTGGGCGACGAGCTCGACAACGCAGGCTTGTCGTGGCGCTTCTATGCGACCTGGTACGGAAGCGTCTCGAGCGGCGACGGTGCGGTGTGGTCGAGCTATCAGGCGGTGCGGCACATTTACCATGGGCCGGATTGGAAGAAAGACGTCATCACGCCGAATTGGAAGTTCATCACCGACGTTCGCCAAGGGCACCTCGCGAACTTTACGTGGATCACGCCGGTCTGCAGTGACTCCGATCACGTGAACTGTCCCGGCGGCTACGGCCCGTCGTGGGTAGCGGCGCTCGTTAACACGGTCGGCAAGAGCAAGTTTTGGGATTCGACCGCGATCTTCGTGCAGTGGGACGACTGGGGCGGAACCTACGACCACGTTCCCGCGCCGTATGCGGATTACGACGGGCTCGGCTTCCGGGTACCGTTGCTCGTCATCTCGCCGTACGCGAAAAAGGGCTTCGTTTCACACGTCCGCTACGAGACGGCGAGCGTGCTGCGTTTTGCGGAAGATCTTTGGGGACTCAATCAACTGGCTGCGGCGGACGCGCGCGCGAACTCCCCGGCCGGGGATTGTTTTGACTTCTCACAAAAACCACGCGGCTTCGTGCCCATCAAGGCGCCGAAGCCGCCGAAGTTTTTCATGCACCAAGCGCCGGAGTATTTCGCCCCAGACTACGAATAACTCCGCGATTGTGATTGCGGCGTGGTGGTCAATGCGTCGCCGATGGCCTGCGTCACGGCAGCCTTTCCTTGCTCGATCGCGCTTCCCGCGGCGGCCTTTGCCTGATCGGTCATTTGTTCGCCGAGCCGGCCGACGCGATCGCGCTCGATGTCGCTAACAGGTAGACACAGGCCCACCAGAAAACCGACGGCGATCGAACCGATCGCAAGGCCCAGCGGATTTTGCGATGCAACCGACCCGACGGTGCGTAGACCTTGCGCGGCGTCCTCGCGCGAGGGCAACGCATTGGCGGCGCCGGTAACGGCACCGCTGACGGCGCCTTTGATTGCGTCGACGCGATCGTTCACGGCGTCGCGGGTGCGCGCGGGAACGTCGGCTTTATACGCGAGCGCTTCGACGGTGTCGCCCATGCGGCTCTGCGTATTTTCGATATCCCGGCGGATAGCTTGTGGATCTTGGCTCAAGACATACCTCCTCGGCGAACTCCAGCTTGTACGGTTGCGACGTCGTCCTTCACGGTTTTGATGGTCTGCTTGGGCAGCGGCGAGCCCATCTGCTTGAGCGCGGTGCGCCCGGAAACAACCGCGGCGACGGCAATGGCGACGTAAAGAACGGTGACGATCAGCGCGGCTGCCCAGACGGGCACTGCGACGGCAATCGCTGCAATCAGCAGCGCGGTTAGCGCGCCAAAGGCACCCAGCGCGAAGAGCGCCGCAACGCCGAATGCAATCGCGGGCCGTTCCGCCTTGCGCAGCGTGCCCATGATCTCTGCGCGCGCGAGCGCCAGCTCTTGCCGAATCAGCAGCGACGTTTCCGCCGCGAGCTTTTGCAGCAGCTCGGGGATGGAACGGTCGGCTTCGGCCGGCGCGTTCCTCATCGGTACGTGTCCGCCATCGCCGTGCCGGACGCGTAGTCCGACGACGTGTCGGCCATCGCGCGGCGAGCCGCGGTGGACTTCACGAGACGCGACGCGAGAATGCCGGCGGCGAGCCCCGCCGTGGCGACGACCCATGGTTGCCGGCGACTGAACAACTCGGCGTCGGCCATCATTTGCTCGAGCGGCGTCTGTTCGACGTACGCGCCGATCCGATCGATAAAATCGGCACCGCGTTCGGCAAAGTCCGCAGCCATCGCGGTGTTGGGATCGTTGCGCAGCTGATCGGCTACGGTGCGAATCGTCTGCGCGGTGGTGCGGATGCGCCGCCCCGAATCGGAAGACCGTGCCTCGATTTGTTTGGTCACGTATCCCTGAAAATCCATCGTGCTCATAGTGGCTTGATGGTACCCGGGATTGAAGCGAGTTATTCGGCCGCTTGCAACGTGAGCGTGAGGCCGCGCGTCTCCTTGCGGACGAGATAACCGAGCGCGGCGAGCAGAAATACCGACGCCAAGACTACTCCCGCGACGACTGCCATAGAGGCGGCATAGTTCGGTGCGCCGCCGGCAAGCGGCAATTTGGTGGCGAGGACGGCTTCGAATTGTGCGACACCCGCCGCAATGAGATTGCCGAGCTGATACGTGAAGCCGGGGAAGGTTCCGCGCACGTCGGCCGGCGAGAGTTCATTCAGATGCGCCGGAATGACGCCCCAACATCCTTGCACGGCGATCTGCATGACGAAGACGCCCAACGCCAACAGCGGTTTGGTTTGGCTGAGAATCCAGAGCGGAATTGCCATTGCGCCGAGGATGCAGCAGAACATGACGATTGCCCGGCGGCCGAAGCGCTCGGAGAGCGTGCCGAAGAAGATGGAGCCGCCGATCGCGCCGATCGCCCCGACGATGGCGAGCAGCGAGGTTGCGCCCTGCGCAAAGCCGTGCTGCTTCTGCAGGAACGTCGCATAGAGATCTTGCGTGCCGTGCGATAAGGCATTGAGGCCGGCCATGAAAGCGACGGCATAGAGAAAGAGCGGCCAATGGGCGAGGATGGATTTGAGCAAGAAGTTCGGCGCCACCGAAATACGCTGCGCGCTTCCGGCGAGCCAGGCCGGCGATTCCGGAACGCCTTTGCGGATATAGAAGATGAGCAGCGCCGGAAGCGCGCCGATGATGAAGAGCGCGCGCCAATCCCAATGCGTGAACGTAA
>JAFAOZ010000013.1 GCA_019247395.1 Vulcanimicrobiota bacterium
GGCGCCGACGAACTCGGCATCGCGCTCGTCGCGCACGCGATCGCGCGTCGAGCGGGTTGGACGCCGCGCGTCGCGGTCCGCTACTCCACGCCTGAGGGCGCGCTCTACCAAGATCCGATCGAGTTCGCGCCGATCTCCACCGCGATCGACGCGCTGATTTCAGTCTGTGGAGGCGTGCGCGACGACGATCGGCCGGACATCGTGCTCTACGTACGCGTACCGCAAACACCGCGGGCCCAAGACGACGCCTTCGTTGCTGGAATGACTGCCGATCGCTCCGCCGGACGCGCCGTCGCGCTGGCCGACCTTTCGTATCTGCATTCGTATTCCGAGCAGGCCGATTTTGCGCGGCGAATTCTCGCTTCGGGACTCGCGGCGCAGCTCGATGCCTATTCCTCGTGGAACACCAATGCCAACACCGTTGGTACCGCACTCGCCGAAGCGATCGCGGCCGGCGCCGGCCGGCGCACGAACAGCTACGACGCGCTCGCGCATCGCACGTTCACCTTCGTGATGTTTCTCGACGACTACGCCTTCCACGACGAAGTGCGGCCCGATCTCGACGCTACGCTCGTCGCGCAGGGGATCGAGGATCACTCGCTGCTCTCACCCGAAGTTGCCGCTGCCATGTCGCAGCGCGATCGCGCGCTGCTCTGGATGTATGCCCAGCAAATCCTCGAGCAGCTCGACCCGGGCTATCACATTGCCGCAATGTCGATCGGCTTGCCATGGAGCCGCACGTTCGAGACCTCGATCGACGTCGGCCTCGCGCCTAATTTATAAGGACCGCGCCGCGAAAGCGGCACGGTCCTTATAGTATCGGTCTACTTTTGTTTTATTATTGTTTTGAAGGTGGATTAAACGCGACGCCCTCGATCTTGCCGCTCGCGCTGATTCCGTTGGTGATACTGTAGTAGTACGTCAGCGAAACCGGGGTGTAGTAATAGATGTCGGCGGCGGCGTTGGTTTGATCGCCCGCCACGAACGCCATGGACTGGCCGTTCACCGCGCCGAAGACCGAAAGGCCCTGGAGCGGGAACGGACCGCCGACCAGCGTGCACGCCGGATTGCATCCGGAGTAAACCCACAGCTGGCTGGTACCGTTGGGATTCTTGTCGACCGAGACCAAGTTACCGTTCTTATCGATGCTCAGACCGCCGTAGTCGACGTTCATAAAGCCCGTGGCTTGTACGCCGCCGCCGGTGCAGCCGGCGAAGTACGTGAGCGTCGCAATGCCGGAGGTGTTCTCGGCCGATGCCCAGCAGTCGCCGTTGGTCGCGAGCGCAACGCCGGCCACTTTGTACATCGTCGTGGAATTGGTCAGATTAACCGTGCAGCCTCCGGCGACGGTGCAGAGCGAGATGCTGCCCGCGGCACCGCTGTTATCAAAGATATTGCTGACGGCGATCGTTCCCGTAAGCGAGTTGAAGCTCGCTGCGTCGGACGGCTGCCCGTAGGGGTCGAGAATGCTCGCAACCATGGTGCCGCACGCACTGCCGCTTTGCGGGCCCGACCAAATTTCGACGGCCTTTTGGCCCGAGTAGTTCACCGCGACGGGCGTGATGATGTTGCCGGCGTTGTCGGCGGCGATGCCGTTCACGTCCGATCCGATTCCGGTCGGAAGGCTGCAGAACGGAGGATTATTACCGGTGTTCTTATTCTGGTACGCCAGCACACCGCTTCCATAGAATTGGTTGACGTAGATGCCTTTGGGCGCCGCAGTACCGGTATTCTTGCGGCCGTTCTCGACGATGTGCAGGATCTGCCGGAAGCGCGGCGGGGCGGCGCCGTCGTTATCCAGCAGGTTCGCCGGAAAGATCCAGCGCGGTTTTTCGTTGTGATGCTTGAGTGGTTTCACCTGTGACTGACTGTGAGACTGATTGCCCATGCTGGGGCCCGGCGGGGTTGTCTGGGTTACGTTGCCGGAGCAACCCGCGATCAGCGCCACAGCGACTGCGGCACACGCCGCGGTCGAAATCAAACGCATACAGAACTCTCCTTCGCAGTAGCCGAAAGGGCCGGGTATACCCCGGTCGTCCGCCAGATGTTCGTGAACGCTTGGCCTGCTCCCCCATCTCCTGAAGAAGACGATGAGAAGGACGATTCTCTAATTTTTCACGGCGAGCCGTTAAGGTCGTAAGCATGAAAACGCTTGTAACGACGCTTGCACTCGCGGTTGCATTTGTGGGCCTCTCGACGGTCGCCCATCCGGCGACGCACCCGACCATCGACATCGCCGCCTCGAACTGGAAGTTCACCCCGAACACGATTCAGCTGCACGTCGGAGAGACGACGACGCTTCGATTGAGCTCAACCGACGGGGTTCACGGGCTCCAGTCCGACGACCTCGGCATACCTATGACCATGATAACCCCCGGCTCGGCCAAAACCGTCGCCGTGACCGCTACAAAGGCGGGCAAGTACGTGCTGCACTGCGCGATTATGTGCGGCGCCGGCCACGCCAACATGACATTGACGATCAACGTCGTGCCATGACGTATCGTAGCGGCACCCGCGGGCTTGCGATTGCAGCGGCTGCCGCTGCAATCGCGATTGCAGCAACCAGGCCCGCCTCAGCTATGCCGAATTTCGCACAAGCCTACGGCGTGCCGTGCTCCGAGTGCCACATACAAATCCCGGCGCTCAATGCGTACGGCCGCTACGTGCAGCGCACCGGATACTCCGGACTGAACCCGCACGTTCTTCAGCGTGAAATTCCGATTTGGATCGATTATCCGGTGAGCTACTCTCAGCAGGCACCCAACGCAGGTGCTTGGGACATCGGCAGCCTCGGATTGCACGCCGACGGTGCGTTTGGAACACCAAGCAGTACGTGGACATATCACATCCAGCAATGGATCTGGCAGTCGAGTCAGGCGGGAGGGCTCGATACCGCATGGGTTGCCTACAATAATTTCTTCAACGGCACGGGCCACATCTTCGCAGGGAAACTGCAGGTACCGGCGCCATCGGAGTTCAGTCAATGGTTCGACGTCAGCGGCCTCACCGTCAACTCATCGGCGGAGATGACGGTAGGCGAACACACGTATCAGCTCGATGCGAATCGCTGGGGGTACAAGTTTTCTTACATACCGACCTCATTCGACGTCGAAGTCGCCTACGTCACGTCGGGTGCCGATCTCAATGGATTCAACGCGTACGATTGGGCGCAGGACAAGACGTGGCAGTATAAGTTCGCGTATGCAAACCGCGGCAATCCGTTCGAAGGGGGTTATTACGGTGCACGCGGCTCGTGGCCGCTGAGCGAGGGCGGATTCGATCAGTACTACACTAATGGGTTCTATGCCCAGCGCGATCCCGTCCAAGGTTGGCCGGGCTTCGTGGCAACCTATCAGATGAATCACGACAGCAATCCGGGCGCCGGAGCTCCGCCGGCCGGCAGCAACGGTCTCTCGTACGAACTATTCGACAACGTCGGAAAACGCGGCTTGATATCGGTCGGCGAACAGTTCACCAACGATGGGCTCGGCACGCACACCCAGATCGGTAACATTGATGCGTCGTATCACGTTGCGCGCTTCATAACGCTATACGGTGAAGCAGCACTCGGCGTCGGACAGAAGCCGACCTGGGGCGGACTCATTTGGTTTGCGTTGCCGGTCGGACCGTTGTGGCCGCCGCTTTCTCAAACAGGGTGGTAATGTAAACCGTCGAAGCGGCGCGTGTGAACGGCAGCAGCAGGCTCGTTGTTCTCGCACTCATCGTCGCCGGCGGATTGATCTTCACAATTCCGCATGCGAAGGTTATGGGCGCACAACCACCCGATGGTCGCGCGATTTTTCTTCTCAATTGCGCGGCCTGCCATCAATCCAACGGTCAAGGCGGAGGTCCATATCCGCCGCTTGCCGGTAACCCCGCGGTCAACGCGGCCGATAGCGCCGGCATCGTCGCGATCGTCTTGAATGGGCGCACGGGCCCAATTACGGTCAACGGCACGCAGTACGGCGGGAACATGCCGTCTTGGCGCGACCTCTCCGACGCCGATCTCGCTGCGGTGCTTACCTACATTCGCTCTGCCTGGGGCAACGGCGCGCCCGCAGTCTCCGCCGATCAAGTTGCGGCGGCGCGAGTGCCGTCGGCGATGAGCGGTCAAGCCCTGTTCGCAGCGCACTGCGCGACCTGCCACCAGCCCATGGGACAAGGCACCGACGTCTTTCCGCCCCTTGCTGGGAATCCGATCGTGGCCGCCTCGGATCCCAGCGCGATGATCGCGGTGATCGTGAACGGCCGCAGCGGCCCGCTGACGGTCAACGGCCATACGTATAACGGGAAGATGCCGACGTGGAGCGGACAGCTCACGAATGCCGATATCGCGTCGGTGGCGACGTACGTTCGATCCGCGTGGGGCAACGGCGCCTCGCCGGTAACCGAGCAGCAAGTTGCCGCCGCGGGAACGCCCGTCTCGGCCCAAGTGGGAGCCTCGATTTATGCCAAGAACTGCGCTGCATGCCACGGCGCGACCGGCACCGGCGGCATCGGTCCGGCACTCGCGGAGAATCCGCACGTCAATATCGGCGACCCCACGACGATGCTAACGACCATCGTGCGCGGGCGAAATCTCATGCCGTCTTGGCGCGGTCAGCTCTCGGCCACCGACATCGCTTCCGTCGCGACGTACGTACGCTCCGCGTGGGGCAACAGGGTTCCGGCCGTTACCGCAGCGGACGTGCTATCGATTAAGTAGCGCCGCGGCAGCATCAACGTCAAACGCAAGCGGCGTTGCACCGTCCGCGATGCAAGAAAGATTTCCGGCCCACTCTTCGGATTCGCCCGCGTCGTTTGGCGGCATGACCGCAAACCGCGCGACGTTGCCCTCGCGTGCAAAGCGCATGGTATGCATCGCTCCGCCGCTGAGTTCGGTACAAACCAGCACGACGGCGTTTGCGTATTCCACTTGCAATCGATCGCGCGCTATCCGGGATTCTTGCGTCGCTGCCGTTCCCGGCGGCAAGAGCGTCGCAACTGCACCGCCCGCTGCGATGATGGCATGCTCCAGCCCGTCATGCTCGGGCGGGTCGGTGCGGCCGAATCCATAACCCACGAACGCAACGGTCGGAATGCCCGCTGCCAATGCGCCACGATGCGCCGCCGCATCGATGCCCGGTGCGAGTCCCGAAATTACCGGCACGTTCAGGCGCGACGCAAGCTGGTAGGCAAAGTCCGCCGCCCCCGGCGGCGGCGTACGGCTCCCGACGATCGCAATACCACCCTTCGGAATGACCCCGCGAACGTAAAGCCGTGTCACCCCGCTGTGCGGGAAACGTACGAAGCGTC
>JAFAOZ010000246.1 GCA_019247395.1 Vulcanimicrobiota bacterium
GATCCGCAAACGGCGCGAACTCCTCACCGCTGCCGTAGCAGCCGCTGCCCATCAGCGTCGGGTACGCAAGCTCGAGTTTCCCAATCCTCGTTGCGAGGCTCGGACGCACGTTCACCATCGCAGCTCCTCCGCGAGAAAGACGGGCCCCTCGCGGCAAATGCGCGCGTAAACCACGTCGCTGCCGCCGCGCACGGCGGGCGGAAAGCTGGGCGCCTGTGCGCTGCGGCCGGCGATCGGCACGACGCATCCCCAACACCCGCCGATACCGCAGCCGAACGTTTCTTCCAGCGCAAGTTGCGCGGGAATGTCTCGTTCCGTCGCGATGCGTGCAACGGTTCGCAGCATCGGGGTCGGTCCGCACGCGTAGATGGCTTGGGGTCTTTGCGCACGCTCGAGGGCATCGGTGACGAATCCACGCTCGCCGGCGCTGCCGTCGTCGGTCGTCACAACGAGCTCGCAGCCGGCATCGGCAAAGCGTTGCGCATCGACGAGTAGCTCCGCGGTGCGCGCGCCGTAGAAAAGCCGCACGCGCGCGCCATTGCGCAGCAGCGCGTGCGCGCAGAGCAGCACCGATGCGATGCCGACACCGCCGGCAACGATGGCGGCGTCGCGCACGTTACTCATACATTGAAAACCGTTGCCGAGCGGACCAACGACATCCAGGCGATCGCCGCGGCGAAGCTCGGCGAGTTCTTGCGTGCGTTTGCCGGTTACAAAGAAGAGAAGGCTTGCGCGCTTGCCTTCTGCTTCATAGACGGCAAGCGCGGTTGCAGCCGTTTGCGCGCTTGGAGGGATCGCCATGACATATTGGCCGGGTCGCGTCGCATCCGCTAGTTGCGGCGCATCGAGCGACATATGAATAACGCCGGGCGCCAATTCGCGACGTTCGAGCACCGTCGTTGCGTGCACGGCCGCAGTTCCATCGGACGTCGCCATCTCTTCACGGTTTTTCAACAAATTCTTACTAAAATCTCCGGAAACGGCTACACACCCTTGCTACCTGAGCCGTTATACTGTATAGAGAGCGTAAATCAATGGGAAAGGAGGGTCCGCAGATGGCAGGTCTTATCGTCTTCAAATCGCTAGCCGACGCACTCAGAGCGGGCTATCAGGTTTACGATCGGACTGCGGACGGATATCTGGTCAGGACTCGCACGGCCGCTGGTTGGGCCATGGCCTTGGTGTCCTGCAAATAGAATCGTCTTTATTTCGATATGCAAAGCCGCCGGCCAAACGACCGGCGGCTTTGTTTTGAGCACCCCTTCGACTCGCTGCGCTCGCTCAGGACAGGCTCTGTCGAAGGTCTAGCCGCGGTAGTCGGGCGGTGAGGCCGGCTTCTCGATCTCGGGCGTGGAGCCGGGGCGCCAGCCGCCGTACACCGGCCCGGGAGGGACGGTCCCGGTACTCTGAGGGCCGGGGGTGCCCGGCGTTGCCGATTGGCCGGGCCCGAAGGCCTGCCGTGCCGACGCCGGCCCGAAGCTAGCTCCGCCGAGCACGGCGCTGATGATCTGGGCGATTCCCACGAAGAGCGGGATGAGCCCACCGAGCAGCCACGGCCCGTAGACGTAGGTCCCGTCGCCGCGGTACCCGATGAACCCCAGCCCGATCAGCAGTGCTAAACCGACGAAGGCAACTTGCATACCCTTGCGCAGGTGCTGCTGCGCATAGAAGTCGTGCGGATAGTAGTCATAGTGGTTCGCCACGTCTTGCGTCGGTGCTCCGGGCGTCCAGCCATGCTTCATGGCGCGCCGCATGTCGCGCGCATTGGGTGGCGGGACGACGCCGCGGCGCAGCATCTCCATCCGCTCCTGATGCGCGAGTACGCGCGAGACGATCCAGCCCATGACCGGCAATCCGAAGATGCAGGTAACGGCAAGGGCGGCTACGATGTTGTCATCCATTATTGGAATGCTCCGTTGGTCTTAATGTGAATCGATCCGTCATCGGTGGCCAGCTTCACGCGGCCGGTGCCCGCGCCGAGACGGATCGTGCGCTGCGCGGAAGAGTCGTTATCGCTTGAGAATCCGTCGACGGTAATTTTTCCGTCGCGTGTCGACGCATCGACCGTCGCGTCGGCGCCTGGCGCGAATCCCACGCGCATCCATCCGTCGGCGGTCTGCAAGGTTGCGTCGTTGGTGGCGCTTAAATCGCCGGCCTCGATGTGGCCGTCGCGCGTCGTGCCCAGCAGCGATGCGACGGCGACGTTGTCGAGCGAGAGGTGCCCGTCCAGAGATTCCATCGCAAGACGGTCGCCGCGCACGTTCGTCGCGCTAATATACCCGTCGTCGCTGCGCGCCTCGACGCTTCCGCGTAGATCGCTCAGCGATATGTGGCCGTCTATAGAATGAACGCTTACGCCGCCATCGACGCCGTTGATCTCGGCGCCTTCGCAGCGCGCGATCTCCAAACGCGAGCCCGGCGGCACGTCGACTTCGATGCGCTGCACGCTCACGTCAAAAAGGCTGAACGTCATGCGACCACCGTCGGCACGCGCGATGCGCACGCCGTCCGGCGTGCGGACAGCCGTCAAGTGCGGATACGGACCGCTCGAGAAGACGGCGCCGCGGATGCGTGTGAGATCGCGCACGTGGACCTGTTCGTCACCGGACGTGCTCACGTAGACCCGCGAGCGCGGATCGTCAATGACGACGTGCGGCGTCGCGCCGGCGGCCAGCGGCGCAATCGGCGCGGCGGCGAAGTCCGACGAATGCAGGCCTGCTGCAAAGGAAGTCCCACCGCGTCCGAGTGCGTAGACCGCCATGCCGACGATCGCAATCTCGGCCGCGAGGAGCATGGCGACGACGGTTGCGCGCGACATTTAGAGCCGCGGTCCCCAGCCGTCGAAGGTGGGACGCAGTGATTGCGCGGAGTTCCGGTCGTCCGGCAGAGTCGGCCGTTCGGAGCGGACACCGCGGGGAAGAGTTTTGTTCGGGATCGTGGTCATTTTCAGGTTGGGCCTCCGTAAAAGTTCCTGTCGCATTTACGGATTGACAGCCTCGATGTTTCGGACGACCAACGGGGGACCCCAACGGCTCGGCCGTTGGGGCTCTAAGCGAAACATGGAGGCTCGCCGGCGCGTAGGTCAGGCGTGTCGGCACTCTTGGCCCTTCGACTCCCTGCGGTCGTCCCTGGGCTCGCCCAGGACAGGCCCGAGGCCCCGCGCGCACAGGTGAGAGCGGAGCCTCAGGACAGCGATTTGGTAGCGTTGACGCTCCGTGGCCACTCGGAGGCATTCGCAACGTTGGTGGAGCGGTACGACCGTGCCGTCTACCATCTAGCCTACCGGACGCTGCATGACGTCGAAGAGGCGCGCGATGCGACGCAGGAGGCGTTTTTCAAAGCGTTTCGCAGCCTGCGCACCTTCCGCCAGGGCTCAAAATTCTCAACCTGGATCTTCGCGATTACGTACCACGCCTGTTGCGACCGGCTGAACCGGCGAAAACACTATGCGAGCGAGGAGCTGCCCGATCGCGCCGACGCGACGCCCGGGCCGGAAGCACGCGTCATCGCACTCGACGAGGCCTCGCGCCTGCGGGCCGCGATCGAGGCACTGCCCGAGAAGTATCGCACCGTCGTCACGCTCTTCCATTTGCAAGGCAAACAATACGAAGAGATCGCGACGGTGCTGGGACTGCCGATGGGTACGGTAAAAACGCATTTATTTCGCGCGAAGGAGCAGCTGCGCAGGCTTCTAAGCGGGACGGAGGTAACCGAATCGTGACGATGGACGAACTCGAACGCGCAATCATGGAGCTCCCGCTGGAGGAGCCGCCTGACGGCTTGCGCGCCTCGATCTTGCTTGCGACGGCGTACCACCGGCCAGTCCCCGCTTTCGCGCTGCACGAGGTTGCCGTTTTCGGGACGCTCGGCGCCGTCGGACTTTGGCTCATCGTTCTTCTGGTCTCCGGGGGCGGCTCGCTCTTCGTCCACACGCTGTCGGCGATTAGCTCGGTTGTTTTGCGCAGCTTCTCAAACGCCGCGTTCGTTTCGTGGCTTGCGGCGGGCAGCGCCGCGGCGCTCTGGCTGACTCACCTCACGGGAAGTCACCCGATTGCGGCGCTCTCTCACAGGTCCGACGCACAGGACGCACGATAATGTATCGTCATGGAGAAACACGCACCGCAGGAGCGGCGCCCGTATAGAGTCCTGATCATCGAGGACGACTCGGCGATCAGCCGCGTCTTACAACTCGAGCTGGAACACGAAGGCTACGACGTCGAGGTCGCGCGCGACGGACTCGCGGGCCTCGAAAAGGCACTCAAGGAGCCCGACCTGGTCGTTTTGGATCTCATGCTTCCGCGGATGGACGGCATGGAGGTCTGCAAACGCATTCGTGCCAAGAGCCGCGTTCCCATCATCATGCTGACGGCACGCGACCGCGTCCCCGACCGCGTTGCCGGTCTCGACGTGGGCGCCGACGATTACGTCATCAAACCGTTCTCGACCGAAGAGCTGCTCGCGCGCGTGCGGGCGCGGCTGCGCGAGCGCACGCCGCAAGGCAACGTGATTACGTATCGCGACGTCGTCATGGATCGCGATCGGCACGAAGTGCATCGCAGCGGAAAACCGATCTCGCTCACCGCCAAGGAGTACGCGCTGCTCGAGTACTTGCTGCTGCATCGCAACAAGGTGCATACCCGCGACGAGCTCTTCAACGGCGTCTGGGGCAGCGATTTTCTCGGCGATTCCAATTTGATCGACGTCTACATCCGGTATCTGCGCGGAAAGATCGACGACGGTTTCGACGACAAGCTCATCACGACCGTCCGGGGCGTGGGCTATACGATCAAAGACTAACGTGGCGCTGACGCTATGTCGCTGAAGTGGCGCATCGCGCTGGGGTACTCCGTGCTGCTCATCGTGGCGATGACGGCGATGAGCGGGATCATCGTCTGGCGCTTCCAGCAGATTCTGTACGATCAGGCCGAAACAAGCGTGAACGCGACGATGAAGGCGATCGTGCAGTTCGCGCAGCAATCCACGACGCCGTTCTCGCTCGAAGACCCATCGTTGGGCACGCTGCAATTTCTCTTCAACAGCGCCAACCTCGCCACGTGGAACTCCGCGAACAGCTACGTGCAGGTCGATTCCGGCGACGGTTATCCGCTGGCAAAAACCGCGAACTTGGGCGGAACGACGATACCGACGAATCCGAATCTGTCTGCCGCGCACGACGTGGCATATCGTCAGATCGTCCTCGGCACCCGGCCGTTTTTGGTCGAAGACCGGTACCTTCGCGAAGGCGCCAACTCGGCGGTCATTCACGTTGCCGAGCCCCTCGACACGCTCCAGCGCACCTTCGCACATGCCCGTCAGGCGATTGGCATCGTTCTGGCGGCGACGGCCGCAGCCGTGTTGATTTTTTCGATTCTCTTTGCCTCAGAGGTGACGACGCCGATCGACGCGCTGGCACGCGAGATGCGCGAGATCAGCTCCGACCGGCTCTCCCTTTCCGCTTCCGCGCTCGATGGGAAAGTCGGCGGCAGCGGGTTGCGGCGCCGCTCCGACGAGATCGGACGGCTTGCGAGGAGCTTTAACGATCTGCTTGCCCGGCTCGCGGAAGCGTTTGCTCGCGAGCGGCAATTCATCTCCGACGCGTCGCACGAGTTCAAAACGCCGCTCACGTCCATCAATGCAAACGCGCAAATGCTGCTGCGCTGGGGCGATCAGAACACGACGATCCGCCGCGAGAGCTTGGAGACGATCGTGCGCGAAAGCTCCGATCTTGCCGGCATGGTCAACGGCATGCTCACGCTCGCCAAGGCCGACCGCGGGGACGAGATTCCCAAAGAGCCGCTCTCGCTTGCCCAGATCGCGAGCGAAGTCGCGCATAACGCTCAGCCGCGCGCGGCGGAGAAGCGGATCGAGCTGACATTCGAACACGGCGGCACGCCGATCGTCTATGGCGATGCCGCGCTGATGCGCCAGATGATCGGCAACTTGGTCGACAACGCGATCAAATTTACCGAACGCGGGCGCGTCGACGTCCGCGTCGGCGAGGCTCCCGAGCAGGCTTGGGTCGAGGTCGCCGACACCGGACCCGGGCTCGCCGAGGGCGAGCGCGGCCAGATTTTCGAGCGGTTCTACCGGGCGGATAAGGCGCGTTCGCGCGACGTGCCGGGAACCGGCCTGGGGCTCGCGATCGTGCGTTCCATTGCCCGGGTGCACGGGGGCGAGGCGACCGCCGGGAAGGCCCCCGGGGGCGGCGCGCTCTTCCGCGTCGTC
>JAFAOZ010000289.1 GCA_019247395.1 Vulcanimicrobiota bacterium
TCTTTCAAGGTGTGGCGCAAAACGGCATTCAACTCAACGTCAAAGCGCGCATCACCGTGCGCAGTAATCTCGACCGCTACGTCGGCGGTGCGGGCGAACCGACGATCGTCGCGCGCGTCGGCGAAGGCGTCGTTTCGGCGGTCGGCGCGGCGGTCGATCACAAAGAGGTACTCGAGTACCCCGACCGCATCAGCAAGGCGGTGCTCGCCAAAGGCCTCGATGCGGGGACGGCGTTTGAGATCGTCTCCATCGACATTGCCGACGTCGACGTCGGCAAGAATATCGGCGCGGAGCTGCAGACGAGCCAAGCCGAAGCCGACCGCCGTATCGCGCAAGCCAAAGCCGCGGAACGTCAATATGCTGCGCTCGCTGCCGAACAGGAACAGAAGGCGGAGACGCAAGCGATGCGTGCAAAAGTGGTCGAGGCCGAAGCGACGATCCCGCAGGCCATAGCACAAGCGTTCGTGGCCGGAAATCTCGGCGTCATGGATTACTATCGGCTGCGCAACGTACAGGCCGACACCGAGATGCGCGGCGCGATCGGCGCTTCAACCGAAGCCGCGTCGGACACGCAGCAGCCCGCGCCCCCCGCTGCAGCGCCGAAGTAAAGCGGTCGCATGCGCGACACCTTTTTGCTGCTGTGGGTCGGCTTTCTCGTCGTGGGGGTTATCGGCAGCATCGTCTCGAGCATACGGAAGCAGACGCAGCGCATGAACGTCGAGCAGCCGGCGGCGCGGCGCATGCCGCCGCAACGTGTCATCCTGGTACCCCCGCCCCCGCCCGAAGCCCCGAAGCAACAACGTGTCATCCCAAGCGCGACCCCGAGCGAGGCGAGGGGGAGCAGTCGACGGACGGCCCCTGCGCCCGAGCTGCCGCATGACTTTCCGGCCGTGCGCCGTCCCAGGCGGCCGCAGCTCTTTCGCGACGGCAAGGCCATCGTGCAGGCCGTGATCGCCGCGGAGGTGTTGGGAAAGCCCCGCGGCCTGCGCGACGAATACTTCTAGGCTTGACCGCGCAGCGCTCCATCGACCTCGGCGAACTCACGGATCGCGTCCGCCTCTTCGGAGAGTTCGATCGGAACCTCTCGGCTATCGAGTCGTCGCTCGACGTCGCGGTTCACGCTGAAGGCGACCGCCTGCTCCTGGCAGGCGACGATGCCGCGGTCGCGCGCGCCGAGCAGGTCGTGCTCCGCGTGCTCGAGGCGGCGGTAGACGGTGCGCACATCACGCCCGACGACGTCGCACTAGCGCTTTCCGATGCGCGCGTCGAGCGTTCGACCGCGCTGCCCGCGACGTTGCTGCGCAGTCACCGCGGCCGCGAGGTGCGTCCGCGCACCGGCGGCCAGCGCGGGTTCGTTCGCGCGATCGAAGAAGCGACGCTAACCTTCGGGATCGGACCGGCCGGAACCGGAAAGACCTATCTTGCGGTGGTGATGGCGGTTCGCGCACTCAAACGCCGCGACGTCGCACGCATCGTTCTCTCGCGTCCCGCCGTCGAGGCGGGCGAGCGGCTCGGGTTTCTGCCCGGTGATTTGCGCGAAAAATTCGATCCGTATATGCGTCCGCTCTTCGACGTTCTGGGCGAGATGCTCGACGACACCGCCGTCAATAAGCACATGGAGCGCGGCACGTTGGAAGTGGCGCCGTTGGCGTTCATGCGCGGACGCACGCTCTCCGATTCCTTTGTTATTTTGGACGAAGCGCAGAATGCAACCGACGATCAGCTAAAAATGTTTTTGACGCGCCTCGGAAGCGGATCGAAGATGGTCGTTACCGGCGACGTGACGCAGATTGACTTACCTCTTGGGCAACGCAGCGGTTTGCGCTCGGCGGCCAATCGCCTTGCATCGATCGATGGAGTCGCCGTCGTCGAGCTCGATGAAAGCGATGTCGTGCGGCATCCGCTCGTCGCCCGCATCGTCCGCGCGTATAATTCGTGATCTACTACCGCAACGACGTGCGCGGCAGCGGCGTTGACGGACGCGCGCTGGTCGCGACCGCGCGCCGGCTGCTCGATGCGATTGGAGAGCGACAGGCTGCGCTGTCGCTGTCCCTCGTGGACGACGATGCCATCCGCGCGCTCAACGCGCAGTATCGCGGCAAGGATGCGGCGACCGACGTGCTGAGTTTCCCGCTGGACGATGAGCCGGCGTCGGCGCTGCCCGAGCGGCTCTTGGGCGACGTCGTGATCTCGATCGATACCGCTCGGCGTCAGGCCGACGCCTACGATGCACCGCTCCAGCGCGAGATCTATCGCCTCTTGATTCACGGGCTGCTTCATCTCAAGGGGCACGATCACGAGGCCGTCGCGGAGCGGCGCGTCATGCGGCGCGAAGAGCGCCGCCTGGCCGATGCGATCGCGTTGCCTTGGCCCTATTAGCGCCGATGCATCAACCGCGCGAGCCGCAGTACCTCCCGGTCGAACGCAGCCGCATCCTGCGCTCGTTCCACCACGCCTTCGAGGGCATTATTTACGCGACGCGCACCGAGCCGAACATGCGCGTGCATTTCCTCATTGCCGCGCTGGTGCTCGTCGCGACGCTCGTGCTTCGGCTCGACCGTTTTTACGTCGTTGCGACCATTGTGCTGATCGCGCTGGTGCTGAGCTTGGAGTTGATGAACACGGCGATCGAGGCGATTGTGGACCTGCTCACCGTGACGCACCACCCGCTCGCCAAAAGCGCGAAGGATGCGGCGGCGGGAGCGGTGTTGATCGCGGCCGTGGGAGCGGCGCTCGCGGGCTATCTCATTTTCTATCAGGGGATCATCAGCGGAGGCGCCCGGGTCTTTGCCGCCGTGCAGGCCGTGCCGGCGAATGCCGCGCTCATCTCGCTCGCGGTCGTGGCCATCGGCACGGTCTTCGCCAAGGCGTGGGTTGGTCGAGGCTCGGCTTTGCAAGGGGGTGCCGTCTCGGGACACACCGCCTTGGCGTTTGCCGCCGCAACGATGCTGGCGTTCTTCTACCAGAAGCCGCTCGCCGCAATCCTTGCTTACTTCGGCGCTTTTCTGGTGGCGCAAAGCCGCGTCGAAGCGCGGATCCATCGCCCGTTTGAAGTCTTCTGGGGCGCGGTGCTCGGTACGCTGGTGGCCGTCGTGATCTACCTCCTGGTGCGGCCCCACGTTATGCTATAATGGCACCCAATTTGAACACGGACCCTCCGAGTAGCCCGCACGCTCTCCCCTACCAGATCGCCGCGCTCGTCGTGCTCGTCCTGTTGGCCGCATTCTTTGCGGCCTCCGAGGCGGCGCTCGTCTCCATCTCGCGGCTTCGCGCGCGGGCCATCGCGGAGCGGCGCGTTCGCGGTGCCGAGAACCTAGAACAGCTCGTTGACGATAAGACCCGGTTCTTAACCTCGATCCTCGTCGGCAACACGATCGTGCTCCTGGCCGCGGATTCGCTGGCGACGTACATCGCCTTGACGCTCGGCCTGCCGTCGGGCGCCATCCTTTCGACCGTTATCATGGCGGCGGTCTTCCTGCTTTTCGGCGAGATCGTGCCGAAGACGGTGGCTACGGGCGACAGCGAACGCTGGGCGCTAAAACTCGCGCTGCCGATGCGGTATGCATCGTACGTCTTGACTCCGATTGCGAAGGCGTTCCAAGTCGTCACCGATCTGATTCTTTCAATCTTCGGTATGAAAAACGCGCACCGCCCGTACGTCACGGAAGAAGATATCCGCACCCTCGTCAACGTCGGCGCCGAGCAACGCGTGATCGAGGAGCAAGAGCGCGAGCTGATTCACTCGGTTATGGAGTTCGGCGACACGATCGTGCGCGAGGTGATGAAGCCGCGCCCCGAAATGGTCGCCGTTTCGATCGAGGATTCACCGCGCCGCGCGCTCGACGTCGTGATCGCCGAGGGTTATTCGAAGCTGCCGGTCTATCAGGAATCGAAGGACGACATCGTCGGCGTCATCCACGACCGTGAGCTTTTGGTCGCATTGGCAAACGGCTCGCTTGCGCGTACGACGGTGCGGGACGTCATGCGCACGGCGGTGCACGTTCCGGAGACAAAGAAGATCGCGGATCTGCTTCGCGAGATGCAGCGCGATAAGTTTTCGCTCGCGATCGTGGTTGACGAATACGGCGGTACGGCGGGACTCGTGACGATGGAAGACCTGCTCGAGGAGATCGTCGGTGAGATACGCGACGAGCACGACGCCGACGAGCAAGAATCGATTGCGGTGGTTTCCGAGCGCGAAGCGGTCGTCGAGGCCGGTACGAATATCGAAGACGTCAACGCGCGCTTAGGAACCGAGCTGCCGACGGAGGATTTCGAAACGATCGGCGGTTATACGGTCGGGCTCTTCGGGCGCCTTCCCAAGGAAGGCGAGGAGATCGAGGGCGCCGATCACGTGCGCTTTCGCGTCGACCGCACGCGCGGCCGTCGCATTCTCTCCGTTCGCGTCTACACCAACGGCAGCATCAATCGGGAGCAAGAATCGGAGGACGCTGACGCAGCCGCGCGCCTATAAGACGCGGGGCGTGATTCTTCGCGGCCGGCAGCTGGGCGAGGCCGACCGCATTTTTACGCTCTTTACGCTCGAACGCGGCAAGCTCGACGCGGTCGCAAAAGGCGTTCGCCGTTCCCGCAGCCACTTCGCAGGGCGTCTGGAGTTTGTGAACGAGTGCGACTTCATGATGCATCGCGGCCGCTCGCTGGAGGTGATCGTCTCGGCCGAGCTGCTCACTGCGGCTTGGACGCAGCTCGTCGAGCCGGAACGCTACGCCGTCGCGTCGGTAGTGGCCGAGCTGATCGACGCTTTTTGCGAACCCGAACTGGCATTGCCGGAGATATACGAACTGCTCACCGGCGCGATTGCTGCAGTCGCGGCTGCACCCAAACCGCGCGAGTTGCTGCCGCGCTTTTCGTTGCGCTTGCTCGAGATGCTCGGACTCGCCCCGCCGCTGGAGAACTGCGTGCGTTGCGGGCGACCGTTGCCGGCCGGCGTAGCCTGGCTCGACGCGGAGGCGGGCGGCTTGGCGGATTCAGGCTGTAAAGAGCGATGGCGCGATCTCCCGGAACTGCACGACCGCGATGTTGAGAATCTTCGGGCCCTCGCACGGCCGAAACGCGAGCGCGCCGCCGTGCGCGCGACGCCTGCTGCGGCCGCGGCGATCGACGAACTCGTCGCGCATCACCTCGGCAAACGCCCCAAGGCGACGGCGCATCTGGGCGCGCTCGGAGCCTAGATCCCTTGCTGATGGCGCTCGACGTCGGGAGTAAACGCATTGGGATCGCCGTCGCCGATCCGAGCGCAAGCTGCGCGCTGCCGGTCGGAACGGTCACGCGTACCAACCGGAGGGACGACCTTGCCGCGATTCAATCGTATCTGGAATCGTATGCCGTCGACGAGCTGGTCGTCGGTGATCCGCTGACGCTTCGCGGGGAACGCGGGATCGCCGCGCAGGCCATGGATGAATTCGTCGAGAGACTGCGCGCTATTTATAGCGGCACGATTCACCGCGTGGACGAGCGTATGACGACGGCGCAGGCGACGAAGAGCCTCATCGCCGCAGACGTTTCCCGGCGCAAGCGCCGCGACGTCGTCGACGCGATGGCGGCCGCGTTGATTCTCGAGTCGTTTCTCGCACGCCGGCGCAACGCAGCGCAGCGTTAATCACGCGGAGTGAAGCTGCTGCGGGCCCTTGCAATTGCAGCGATTGCGCTCGTCGTTATCGCCGCCGTCATCGGGGCGCTCATGCTCTATGCCGTCTTCGGCGAGCGATCGCACCCGGCGACGGCGACGCAGGTAATCGTGGCGCGCGGATCAAGTTTCGCGCAGGTCGCGCGGGCGCTCGCAGATGTTGACGTGATTTCGAATGTAACAACCTTTCGGCTTCTGGCCAGGCTGCGTGGAGAAGAAGCGGCGGTGCGGGCCGGCGAGTATCGCTTCCCGCCGCATCTCAGCCAAAGCGACGTGCTTCGCGCACTCGTCACCGGCGGCGCGCAAGTGGCGACGTGGGTGACCGTGCCCGAAGGATTCACGGCAGCCCAGATCGCGCAGCGCTTGGAGCGCGACGGTGTCGGCGCGGCGCCGGGCTTTCTCCGCGAGTTTATGGGTCGCGGAATCGTCGTGGGCGGGGTGCGAACCAAAACCCTCGAGGGCTACCTCTTCCCGAGCACGTATCTGATGCCGTTGGGCGCCTCACCGCAGCAGGCGGCCGCGCCGATGGTTGCGCAATTTTTTAAAGAGTTGCCATCCGATGCTTCGGCGCGCGCGCGCGCCTTACGGGTCACCCTGCCGCAGGCGGTGACCATCGCATCGCTGATCGAACGCGAGGCGAAGAGCGAAGTCGATCGTCCGAAAATCGCCGAAGTCATCTATAACCGTCTGCGGTTGGGGATGCCGCTGCAAGTCGATGCGACGATCGAATACGCGCTGCCGGAGCACAAGGCGCAGCTCTCATTTGCGGATTTAAAGATCGACTCGCCCTATAACACGTATACGCACGTCGGGCTTCCCCCGACCCCAATCGCGAATCCGGGACTCCCCTCGCTGGAGGCGGCGCTCCGTCCGTCGAAGGGCGATGATCTCTATTACGTTTATTGTGGGAATGATGTTCACGTCTTTGCCAGGACACTGGCGGAGCATCAGGCCAACGTCGCGCGCTGTCTGCACTAGCGACGCAGCCGAAAGGGAGAGGGTTAATGACGAATTCAAACGGCGAAAGCGACAAGCCTCGGGGGCCGCTCGCGTTGAGCGAGACGCTCACCATCGAGACGAACGAGGGAACGATGCTGGCCTTTGAAGTCGTCGGCATCCTTCAGGACGCCGAAGAGGGTGCGTCGTATGCGGTACTGCATCACGAGGAGGAAGGTGACGATGAGTTCATCGTTACCGATCTGGACGGAAATTTACTCGAAGACGATACCTTGGCGCAGCAGATTCTCGACGACTTTTTAGCCTTTGCCGATGAAGACGAAGGGCGGGTCGCGCGCAACGGGGAGACGAGCTAATTCGAATCCTCTTTCTCTCCGCGAGGGTCGGCGTCGGGCACGTTTCTGCCGCGAATGCGGTTGCGGCTGCGTTACGGCGGATCGATCCGGGAGCCCAGACGCCGGTCGTTGATTCGTACGACTACGCGGCGCTGGTCGTTTCGCGCGTCGTCTCCGACGGCTACCTTCAGATGGTCAAAACGATACCGCAGCTCTATCGGTACATTTACCACCGCGCGGAACGCGCCACGGAAGTTGGGCGATTCCGGACCTGGGCTCATCAGTTTACCGCCGGAAACTTGCGCCCACTCATGCTCGAGATGCGCCCGGACGTCGTC
>JAFAOZ010000213.1 GCA_019247395.1 Vulcanimicrobiota bacterium
GGATTACGGCAACATGTCGGCGGCGACAGTTATGTTCGTGCTCGAACGAACCATCGCGAACGGCTCGCCGTGGAAACGCGCCCTGGTCAGCGCGCTCGGGCCGGGCTTCACCGCCGGCTTCACGCTGCTCGAGTCCTGAGCGCAGTCGAAGGATGATACTATACACGATCCTTGCGCTCGTTCTGCTCCAACGCCTCGTGGAGCTTTTCTATGCCGCGCGGAACACGCGCGCCTTAATCGCGCGCGGCGGCGTCGAGTGGGGCAAGGTTCAGTATCCCTTCTTCATCGTGCTCCACGGCGCGTGGCTCGCGAGTATGGCGATCTTCATTCCGCCGGCGACTATTCCAAACTGGAAGCTGATCGGTTTATACGCGGCGTTGCAGCCGTTTCGCATTTGGACGATAGCATCGCTCGGGCCGTATTGGTCGACTCGGATCGTCACGCTGCCCGGAATGCCGCGCATGCAACGCGGGCCGTACCGGATCTTTCGGCATCCCAACTACGTCATCGTCTGCGCTGAAATTTTCGTTCTCCCATTCGCGTTTGGCGCCGTGGAGATCGCGATTCTCTTTTCGTTCTTCAACGCCGCATTGCTGTCGTGGCGGATTCGCGTTGAGGAACGCGCGCTGATGATTGCGACGGCAAATCGGGCGCGCCGCTAAGCCTTCTGAACGAGCTTGCCGAGCGCCCGGGCCAGCCGCACTATTCCTTCGCGAGCCTGGGCTTCGGCCAGATGGCCGAACGAGAGTCGTAGGGCGGGCGGCCCGCTCCGCGTCGGATAGAAGGGCTCGGAGGGCATGACGAGCACGCCTTCGCGCGCGCACGCATCGAACGCCGCTTGGGTCGAGACGCGTTGGGGCAGCTCCAGCCAGACGTTCACTCCGGCACTCGGCGTGCGCACGCGCGCCCACGGCACGAGGTCGGAGAGCGCTTCCACGAACGCATCGCGGCGTTTACGGTAGAGCGAGCGCGCACTGCGAAAGTGACGCGCACAGGCGGGACCCTCCATGAACCGCCAGAGCGCGCGTTGCGTCAGCGTCGAAGTAAAGACGTCGGCCCGCATCTTCGCAGCCTCTAAGGCTTCGTTGATGCCGCCCTTGGCATAGAGATATCCGATGCGCAGCGCCGGAAAAATCGACTTCGACAAGCTCTCCATAACGATGACGCGACCATCGGTATCGTGCGCTGCCAGCGGCGGAGGCGCCGGCGCATCGTAGGTGAGCTGCCAGCCGGTCTGATCCTCGAGAATCACGACGTCGTAGCGCCGTGCCAGGCTGACGATTTGTTTGGCCCTCCGCGCCGGCAGTACGGCGCCGGTCGGATTCTGCGCGATCGGACTCACGAAGAATAGCCGCGGGCGGTACTCCGCGAAGACGCGCTCGACGTCGTCCACTCGCACGCCATCGGAATCGCCGCGCACTTCGACGTAAGTCACGCCGCGCGCGTCGAAAACCCCTAACGTGCCCCAGTAAGTCGGGCTCTCGCTGGCGACGACGCTTCGCGCCTCCAGCAAGACCGTCGCGACGACGTCGGCCGCCTGTTGTGCGCCCGAACAGACAATCACGTCGGCCGCCGACGCGCTGCATCCGCGGCCGCGCAAAAGCGCCGCAAGCTTCGCGCATAAGTCGGCGTCGCCGGTTGACGACCGGTATTGCATGAGATCGGGGGAGTCGTCGAGCAGCGTGCGATGAAATGCACGCGCAAAGTCGTGCAGCGGAAAAGTCTCCGGCGCCGGATGACCGGCCGCCAAACTGATCGCGCCCGGTTCGGAAGCGGGGGTCAAGCGCTCGATGACGCCTTCGAGTCGCGCGCCGCGCGCAAATCGTGCAACGTCCGGCTCCCAGCGCCGCGCGAAGGGCTCTTCTTGCGGCGGCGGCTCCGACACGAACGTCCCCTTGCCCGGCCGCGCGTGGGCGCGTCCGCGCGCGGATAAAAGTTCGTACGCTTGGGAGACCGTAATCAGCGCGCAGTCGAGCGATTGTGCGAGGTCGCGCATCGCCGGTAGACGATCGCCGGGGTGAAATGCGCCGCCTTCGATTAGTTCCACGAGGCGGTCGGCGAGCTGCACGTACAGCGGACGCGGGTCGCTCGAATCGAGCTTCAACCCTTCGACGGGCTTCGCTCGCCGCGGTTCAGACGCTCGCGCTGAAACCGTCTCCTTCGGTCACCGCAGGCATCTTGCGCGCGACGCCTTCTTCGGTTGCCGCCGCCGCCACGGCTTTCGCGACCGCATCCACGACGCGCGTATCGAAGACACTCGGAATGACGTACTCCGCGTTGAGCTCGTCATCGCTGACGATCTGCGCGATCGCATACGCCGCGGCGAGTTTCATGCCTTCGGTGATCCGGCTCGCGCGCACGTCGAGCGCACCGCGGAAAATGCCCGGGAATGCGAGTAGGTTGTTCACTTGGTTGGGAAAATCCGAACGGCCGGTCGCAATCACCGCGGCCACAGGAGCAGCGACGTCGGGCATGATCTCCGGATTGGGATTAGCCATCGCGAAAACGATCGGCTCGCGTGCCATTCGTGCGATGTCGTCGCGCTGCAAGATTCCCGGTGCGGAGACGCCGATGAAGACGTCAACACCTTCAAGCACGTCGTGCAGCGAGCCGCGGCGATTATCACGATTGCAATGTTCGGCTAGCCAGCGCCAATGCGGATTTTCGTAACGATCGGTGCGATTGAGCGCGCCGGCGCGGTCAACCGGTATGACGTCGCGAACCTTAGCGCCGAGCAGCATTTTGATGGTCGCCGTGCCGGCTGCGCCGCTACCCGAAACCACCACGCGCAGATCTTCCAGGCGTTTCCCGACGACACGCGCGGCATTGATCAGCGCCGCCATGATCACAACGGCGGTCCCGTGCTGGTCGTCGTGCATCACCGGAATGTCGAGCGTCTCGATCAGACGGGACTCTACCTCAAAGCAGCGCGGCGCGGCAATATCTTCCAAGTTGATTCCGCC
>JAFAOZ010000215.1 GCA_019247395.1 Vulcanimicrobiota bacterium
CTGACCGCTCATCATCGAGAGCTCGACGTACCGCTCGTGCTTGCCGTCGAGCAGATTGCCGAGGTAGTTTCCCTCGACTTCGTCGACCATTGCACTCGGCGATCCCTTGAGCAACATGGTCAGGGTCTGCGCGACCATCTCGAGGTGCGAGAGCTCCTCGGTCGCGATGTCGAGCAGCATGTCGCGGCGGGGCACGTCGCTCTCCGCCCAGCCTTGCGTAAAGTAACGCATCGCGGCGGCCAGCTCGCCGTTCGGCCCTCCGAACTGATCGAGCAAGAGTTTTGCGAAGATCGGGTCCGGGCGATCCACGCGCACGGTATATTGCATTCGCTTGTTATGGAGAAACATCTATAAGCCTCATCCTCTCGGTTGTAGGAAGTGGCTATTTTCCCGGAGGCGCGCCGGCGTAACGACGCCGCGCATTAAATATTACGGCTGTCGTACGCCCAGTGCAGCAATGCTTGCCGCTGGCGGCGGCGGCACGTTAACTCGCGCGGCGGGCAATTGCGTTGCAGTGCGGCGACGTGCCGTTTGATCGCTCGCCACCGGCGTATCTGCCGCTCGTCGTCGTCGCTGCGGCGCCCCATGTAGTACCGGCAGTACCATTGAAACCAGCCGCGCGGATCTTGATCGTGGATCCAGCCTTTGCGGCGCCACTCGCTCAGCGGCTGCGATGCGTTGACGCCGAAGAAATTCAAGCTCGCATCGTGCCGCTGCGAGCAGAGCTTGGCGCGCGCAAACCATGAGGCGGGAAACTCCTTGCGGCAATCGGTCATGTATTTGCCGCCGAAAACGCCGAGTTCGAGCATCTCCTTCGGCGTAAGCTCGGGGGCGAAGTCTTTCGCAAACTGCCTCCCGGGCGGCGCCGTGCAGTGATAGACGTATCCCTTCTGCATCTTGTCGTTGACGACGACGCGGCGCATTTCGGGCGCGTTCGCCGCCGAAGGGCCGGCGCCTCGGGGCAGCGCAACAGCCGATATGCGTCCTTTTGCGCTGGAACGCTATTTTGCGCGGTACGAATTCAACACCCGATACTTGCTTTGCGCCAGCGACCCCGAGACGATGCCCGTGCGCGATCTGCTGGCGTACGAACCGGGCTCGGCGGAACGGCTCGCCGAATTGCGGTTGGGATATGTCGAGTCGCGCGGCGGCTCGGCATTACGAACGGCGATCGCCTCGCTGTACGAGCGCTGCGACGCCGATTCCGTGCTCGCCCACAGCGGGGCCGAAGAGGCAATCTTCGTCTTCATGAATGCGGCGCTGCAGCGGGGCGACCATGCGATCGTGCAGTTCCCAGCCTACCAATCGCATTATTCCGTCGCCGAAACGCTGGGCGTCGAGATTACGCGGTGGCAATCGGATCTCTCCGGCGAGGGTTCGCCGGACGTTGACGAGCTGGATCGTCTCATTCGGCAGCAGACGCGTGCGATCGTGCTCACGACGCCGAACAATCCGACGGGCTACGCGTTTAACCGCGGGCAGATGGAGCACGTCGTCGCCGTCGCGCGCCGGCACGGGCTCTGGTTGCTGGGCGACGAGGTCTATCGCGGCACCGAACGCGAGGCGGAGCGCATACCGGCGGTCTGCGATTCGTACGAACGCGGAGTCTCACTCGGCGGTTTATCGAAAGCGCACGGATTGGCGGGATTGCGCATCGGCTGGTCCTGCACGCGCGACGCTTCGCTCTACGAGCGAATGGCGGCCCTCAAGGATTATCTCTCGATCTGCAACAGCGCCCCGAGCGAGTTTCTCGCCGAGCTGGCCCTACGCCACAATGCGGCGCTCATCGGCCGCGTGCGCGAGATCGCGATGCGGAACTTGGAGGCGCTGGACGCTTTCTTCGTGCGGCGATCGCGGTTATTCGCGTGGAAGCGCCCGCGCGCCGGGACGACGGCATTTCCGCGCTATCTCGGCGGTAGCAGCGAGAACTTCTGCGCACGCGCGGTGCGCGATGCCGGCGTGCTGCTGCTTCCGAGCACCGCCTTCGACGCCGGCGACGAGCACGTTCGCTTCGGCTACGGCCGCGCGGATCTCCCGGGAGCGCTTGCAACCCTCGATCGATTTATCGACTCTCAGGGCGCATCATGAAAATATTACTTGTTGGCGGGCACGGTACGCTCGGAGCGGCGATCGCGGCGGAGTTAGGCAGCCGCCACGAGATCGTCACTGCAGGAAGGTCGAGCGGCGACCTGCGGGTTGATATTGCGAACGAAGAAAGTATTCGCGCCATGTACCAACGCGCGGGTCGCGTCGGGGCTGTCGCCTGCGCGGCCGGCAACGTCCATTTCGGACCGCTCGTCGAAATGACGCCGGAGCAATTCGATCTTGGCTTACGCGACAAACTCATGGGTCAGGTCAATCTCGTGATCGCGGGGCGAGAGCATGTCGAGCAAGGCGGTTCTTTCACGCTCATCTCGGGCGTTCTCGCGCAAGACCCGATACGCTTCGGCGCCTCCGCTTCGATGGTCAATGGCGCGATCGAGAGCTTCGTCCGTGCTGCCGCGGTGGAGTTCAGCGATCATCGCATTAATGCCGTGAGCCCGACCGTGCTGGAAGAGTCCATGGATTCGTACGGGTCGTACTTTCGCGGGTGGGAGGCGGTGCCGGCGAACGAGCCGCGCTCGCCTATGCTAAGAGCATCGAGGGCGCACAGACCGGCCAGGTTTACCGCGTGCTCTAGCCGTAAGCAAGCGCATGAGCGTTTGGCAGCGTTTTTTGCTCCTCGGAGCGTGCGTGGTAACGATTTCTGGTTGCGGCGGCTTCTCACAAAGCCCGCAAGCCACCATCATACCGGCGCAGACGAATGTTCGTGCGCATTCGGGTTGGATGTCGGCCGAAGCCAAGAGCGCCAAGGCCCTGCTCTACGTCGGCGATCCGACCGGCTCGCCGTCGTACAGCGGTGTCATCGACGTGTTTGCTATGCATGGACTGAGCTACAAGCTCGTCGGCCAAATCCCCGACGACAATTCACCGCAAGGAATGACGACCGATGCGGCCGGTAATCTTTACGTCACCGATATGGGCGTCGCGACGGAAGGCCCCGCCGCCGGCGACATCAAGATCTTCCCGAAAGGTTCGACGAGCTACTCGCGCTTGATCGTGCCGGCGAAGTGGGTTCCCTTCGATATCGCGGTCGGCCGAGATGGCACGCTTTACGTCGCGAACATTGCGCCGATTGCGTATTTCTCGCCCGGGTCGGTCTCGGTTTATCCGCCGTCCGCAAGCCAACCGTCGCGCGTCCTGCGCTTCAAGAACTTTCAAGTCTACGGCATCACGCTCCACGCCGGCAGCACGTCTATTTACGTCTCGG
>JAFAOZ010000241.1 GCA_019247395.1 Vulcanimicrobiota bacterium
TACGGACGGACGTCGCTACGCTCGCTTTTTTCCGAGAAGATGCGGCGGCGCCTCTGGCGCGCGGTGTGGGTCGCGCTGGCCGAAGCGCAATCGTCTTTCGGGTTGCTCGCGAAGAGTGAGGTTGAGGACCTGCGCGCGCATGCAGACGAAATAGACGTCGAAGCCGCCATTGCGATCGAACGAGAGATTCATCACGATCTCATGGCCGAGATTCGCCTCTTCGCGCGCCAGGCTAAGCACGGCGGCGGAAAGATTCATCTCGGCGCGACCTCGATGGACGTTGAGGATACGGTTGAAACGTATCGCCTGCGGCTCGCGCTTTCGATGATCGGCGATAATCTCTTCGAGCTTCTGGCGGCGTTTGGCGTGAAGATACGCCGGTACGCCGACGTCGTCTGCATGGCGTACACGCATTTGCAGCCGGCCGAACCGACGACGCTCGGATATCGCCTCGCATCGTACGCGCAAGATCTGCTCGTGGACGACGAGCAGCTGCGCTTTGTCTTCGCCAATCTGACGGCTAAAGGGTTACGCGGTGCCGTGGGGACCGCGGCCTCATACGAGCGTCTGCTCGATCACTCCGGACGCTCCGCGGAAATCGAAGCGTACGTGCTTGAGCGTTTTGGCTTGCTCGCGCGTGAGGTTAGCACGCAAACCTATCCGCGCAAACTCGACTATCTGTTACTCTCGGCGCTGGCCGGGCTGGGCGCGTCGCTCTCGAAGTTTGCGGCCGACGTCCGCGTGCTCGCAAGCCCGGGCTTCGGCGAAGTTGCCGAGCCGTTCGGCGCGAGCCAGGTCGGAAGTTCGTCGATGCCGTTTAAGCAAAATCCGATTATCTGCGAGCGAATCGGCTCGCTCGCGCGCTTGCTCCCTGCGTATGCGGACGTCACCTGGCAGAACGCCGCGACGAATTTCTTAGAACGAACGCTCGACGACAGCGCGAACCGGCGCATCGTTCTGCCCGAAGCGCTGTTGTGCGTCGACGAGATCGTCACGCTCGCTCGTACGGTGGTCGAGGGAATGAGGGTCGACGAGCGTCGCATCGCCGCAAACGTGCGAACCTACGCGCCGTTCGCCGGTACGCAGGGTGTTATGCTCGAAGCCACACGCGCCGGCGGGGACCGCCAGCGGCTCCACGAACTGCTGCGCAGTGCATCGATGGAGGCATGGGCGGCAGTCGGGCGAGGCGAGGATAATCCGCTGTCACGCCTGCTCAGCGAGGAACCGGAGCTCACGTCGCTCATCGATCCCGCCGAGATCCGCCGCGTGCTGGATCCCAGCATGCACGTCGGCACCGCGCCGCAGCGCGCGCGACTGCTCGCCGATCGCATTGAATCCATGCAGCCGTTTCCTCGCCAAATCGAAGTTCGAATTTAGGAATCACGATGAATAAGGGTACCGAAGTCACACGCGGCAAGACGAAGATACTTTACGAGAATCCCGGCCAGCCGCAGCAGCTCGTGGTCGCGCAAACCGATAACATCTCGGCCGGCGACGGCGCGCGCCGCCACGTCATTGCCGGTAAGGGAAGGCTGGCCGCGCAGACCACCGCGCGCGTTTTCCGACTGCTCAATCTCTGCGGGTTGCCGACGCATTACCTCACCGGCGGTGAAGACGACGATGCGAATGAGATGGTCGTGCGCCGTTGCACGATGATACCGTTAGAGGTCGTCACGCGTGGCGTTGCCGCCGGCTCGTTCATCAAGCGTAACCCGAGCCTGCAGCGCGGTACGCTGCTCGTTCCACGGGTTATCGAATTCTTTTTTAAAGATGACGCCGCGCACGATCCGCTCATCACGCCCGACCAGATTATCGCGCAAGGTATCGCAACACCCCAAGAAGTCGGGATCATGACGGAGCTCGCGCGATTGACCTTCGACATACTTTCGCACGCCTGGCGGCGCCGCGACGTGCTCTTAGTCGATCTCAAGATCGAATTCGGGCGCCTCACCGCCGGCGAAAATGAAGGGCAGCTCGTGATTGCCGACGTCATCGATAACGACTCTTGGCGTATTTGGCCGCAGGGCCGTGAGGAGCTCATGCTCGACAAGCAGATCTACCGCAATCTGCAAGCCGTTGACGACGCCGCGCTTGAGGCTGTGAAAGCCTCGTACGAACGCGTCGCGGATATGGTGGGAAGCTTTCCGCTGGTGCGGTCCGGGATGGCGGCGGTTATCGCCGATTCGGCGGCGCAG
>JAFAOZ010000014.1 GCA_019247395.1 Vulcanimicrobiota bacterium
TTCGTACTTCAATCCCGTCGACGGCTTCAATTCGCATCCCGGCATCGTCGGGTACGGACTGTACGGTGCGCGAGTTTGGACGTTTGCGGCCAAAGATTTTCTCTCGTCGGTTGGCGTTTCCGGCTTCATGGACCGCTACCAAGGCCAAGGAACGACGTTTCCCGGTGAGGCCCAGAGCGACAATCAAGTCTTGGTCGACTTGCTCACCAAAGGCACAATCGATCTCCAGCTTTACTCCGGGTCGGATTATTGGCGATTCGGCTCGGAACTTACGCCAATCTCGCAAAACGCAGGCGCCAGCATCACGTACCACAGCGGAATGCAGAACAACTTAAATAACTTTCCCACCCACGGATCGTCGGCGACCCCCACATCCATACAATGGTATACCGGCAACTACGGAATCGGCGGGCGTCTCGACACGTGGTTCCGCAATTCGACGATCCGCGTCGGCAATCGCGGTGCACTGACCCTGACGCTTGACGACACCGCGCAGTATTTCCACGCTGCCCCTCCCAACATCCAGTGGTTCGAACAAATCTCCTATGCCTACCAGGTCAGCTCGAACTCGTCGTTTGCAATCGGCCTGCGGCAGGTGATCGGCTATCCGCCGCAGCCGAACGGCGGCGGCAACTGCGCAGGCAGGTGTTCGAATATCTCAATCGCCTATCACCTGCGCCTGCGCCGGGCGGAGTTCTACGCGGCCTATGGCAACCCCAACACCCTCATTACCGTCCCGCAGGCCATTTTCAAGGTCATCTTTTACGCCGGCGGCGAGAAGGGCACGTGAAACTGTGTAGACCGGTTGGCGGTATGAGGAGCATGCGGTTCTTGATTTGTGCCGCCCTTATTGGGGCATTCTCTCCGCTCGCGGTTTCGGCAGCTCCGGTCGCGCCTGAGGATCTTTTTAAGCTCACGTATTTGAGCAACGCGAGCCCCTCGCCCGACGGGACGCAGGTGCTCGTCCAAGCCTCGCGGATGAACGGACCGAAAGATACCTACGACCGGACGATCGAGCTGGTCGAGGTCGCGACCGGACGGCTGACGCACGACGTCACCAAACATAAAGGCGACGGCGATTACGCGTGGATGCCCGACGGCCGCAGCTTCGTCTTCGTCCGCTCAGTTCCCAAACAAAAGCCGCAGCTCTTTCGCTACACGCTCGCGGGCGGCGCTATCGCGCAGCTGACGCATCTCAAGGACGGTGTTTCGAGCCCTGTTCCGTCGCATGCCGGCGATCGCATCGCCTTGACCGTCACCGAAATCGAGCCCGCGGCCGACGCACGGATCGATTTCCGCAAAGCCGGCTTCACGCCGGGCGCTTCGCAAAAGAAGAGCGACATCCACATCATTCACAAGCTCTTCTTCCAGACGAACGGCGCGGGCTACGTTTATCAAGCGCGCCAGCATATCTGGACGATCGCCGCCGACGGCTCGCATCCCAAGCAGCTGACATCGGGTGACTATTCCGAGGGCTTCGACGCGTGGTCGCCCGACGATCGCACGATTCTCTTCGATTCGCTGCGGTATGAATCGGTCGACAACGGCCCAAGCGACGTCTATACCATGCCGTCGACGGGTGGCACGTTCGCCAAAGTCGCGTCGCCGCTGCCGGCGAACAACGGATTCTTTTTCAGCAATGACGGCCGGCGCGTTTATTTTCTCAGCGGCGACGTCAAAGACGCCGCCGAACGTCCAGCTCTCGTTTCGGCAAACCTCGACGGATCCGACCGGCGCACGGTCGTCGCGAAGAATGCCGTCGGCTGGGGCGATACGCTGCTCGCCGACATGAAAGAAGGCGGAGGACTCTGCGGCGCACCGTTGCCCGGCCGCGACCGGCTGCTGCTCAATCTCGACGGCGCAGGGTATGCGAATTTACGCACGGTCGATATGACGGACGGAACGATTGCCGACGTCACGCCGCCGCACGGTGAGGCGTGGTCGTGCACGGTGACGCCCGACGGCAAGCGTGTCGCCTATCTCTACAGCGACTTCACGCATCCCGCCGATGTCTACGTTGCGGCGGTCAACGGCGGGACGCCGCGCCGTGTCACCGACGTCAACGCAGCGTACCTGGCGTCAGCGACGCTCTCGAAGCCGCAGGAATTCTCCGTCAAAGATCCGGCCGGCTTTACCGTGCAGGCGTGGTTCATGCCCGCGACCACCGGAAGCGGCAAGCATCCAACGCTGCTGGACATTCATGGCGGCCCCGAGACGCAGTTCGGCGATACGTTCTTTCAGGAGTTTCAGCTCTACACGTCGATGGGCTATAACGTCGTCTTTTGTGACCCGGCCGGAAGCACCGGACACGGATATCCGTTTGAGGAGGCGCTCGAAAACAGTTACGGCGATGCAATGTTCGCCGATGTTCAAGCCGTGATGGATGCGGCGGTGCAGCGTCCGGACGTGGACGTTACGCGCCTCGGCGTGCTCGGCGGGTCATACGGCGGCTATGCGACCCTCTGGGTCATCTCGCATACCGACCGTTATAAAGTCGCCGTTGCCGAGCGCGCGGTGAGCAATTTACAGAGCGAGAATCTGGCCGCCGATTTCGCCGGGAAGAACGGCTTGGGAGGCGGTTACTATAATTGGGGACCGCCGTGGGATCCGGCGAGCAGCGATTATGCCAAGTTCTCGCCGCTGACTTACGTCGCGGCCGTGCACACGCCGGTGATGATCTTGCACGCCGACGAAGACACGCGCGCCCCCATCGATCAGACGCTGCAGGAGTTCACGTCGCTCAAAATTCTTGGGCGCACCGTCGAGTACGTCGCCGTCCCGGATGAGAACCACGACCTCTCGCGTACCGGCGCGCCGATCCATCGCGTCGAGCGGCTTCACCTCATCCTCGATTGGCTGCAGCGCTACCTAAGCACCTGACGGCGTTGCCGGTCACAGGCAGGTACCCTCCCGCGTCATAGCCGTAGAGGGAGTTATGGCCACCGCGACACCGCCGCCGCAAATTTATCATATTGTGACGCGCCCGATCTGCGCGCAGTTGCATCAGCGCATTGCGCCTGCAATCGGAATGATGCTTGAAAACGATACGGTGATCAAGAAAGGACCGGCGCTCTTCCAGAAGTACAACGACGCGACGCTCTACGACAACGATCCCGGGACCTCGTCGAAAAAAGACCCGGTCGCCGGCGATCCCGGCGGCGTTTCAAACCCCGCCCAGAACATGGCACTGCAGGGCATGGAGAACTTGATCCGCCCGATTGCCAACAACATCATCGCGATTCAAACGACGCTGGACTCACCGGAGCTGCGCAACGGGACCGGTCGCGCCGAGGACGATCAACGGCTGCACGAGATTCGCGATAAACTGCTCAAAGCGCTTGCGGTGCAGAACGCCTCGCTCGACATCATCAGCGGGTTCGTCGACACACAGCAAATGGCCGATTTACAGCACGCCGGCGAAGCGTACATCAGCTCGATGGCGGCGCCCGATACGGGGCGCGCGGCCGCATCGCCTGCGCCGGTCAATCCGTTTGCGAGCAGCACCAACTACGCCGGCCTCGCGCCGAACCCGTACACGATCGATTTGGCGACGATTCCCGGCTTGACGCTGGGCTACAATCCGGTGACGCGGCTGCTCGAAGCGCTTCGATGGACGATCGATACCACGGCGACGCGTGAGAATGACGCGGCGAAGGCCGTTATGTCGAGCGCGGCACTCTGCAGCAGTATCGTCCCGTCGCCGAAGCCGTCGCCATAACCGCGACTACGGTTTGTACGTAAAGCCCTGAATCGTCGCTGCTCCGGTGGCGC
>JAFAOZ010000190.1 GCA_019247395.1 Vulcanimicrobiota bacterium
ATCCAGGCTGACGATCTCGCCGTCAACGACGACCGGAACGCTCGCAAACGCACCTGCGAGTTGCTGTAAGTCCGGAAAGCGGCGCAGCATGTCGAGACCGTTACGCGAAACGACCGTGAGTTTGTTCTCTTCGATCGTGCAGAGAGCCCGATAACCATCCCATTTTATCTCGAACAGCCAGCCGGGATCGTCGAACGGCGCCGCGACGAGCGTCGCGAGCATCAGGGACTTTGGCTGTGGCAGAGGGTCGCGCTTGACGCGCGGACGCCGCGGTGCCGCCGTATGGCGCGCACTCGGTTTCGATTGCCACGTCCGCGCACGCGGATCGCGCGCGACGTCCTGCAGCGTTTTGCCGCTCTTGACCGACTTCGGGTGATCCGCCGGATCGTAGTTCGGATCCGCGTATTCGTCGCGATCCTTGAGCAGCAGCCAGGGCTCGCCATGCTCACCCTCGCGCGCCTTGATCTTGACGAGCGTGAATTCGCCGTTGAGTTTCTTGCCGTGCAGGACGAATTTGATCTTGCCGTTGGCGATTTCATCGGCCGGGTCGGTGCCTTCGGCAAGCGTGTAGGTGCCGCGATCCCAGACGATCACATTGCCGGCGCCGTATTGCTTTTCAGGGATGTTCCCCTCGAAATCGCGATAGTCGAGCGGATGATCTTCCACGTGCATCGCAAGGCGCCGGTCGCCCGGCACGAGCGTCGGGCCTTTCGGCACGGCCCACGAAGCCAATACGCCGTCGGCTTCTAAACGAAAATCGTAATGCAGGCGGGTCGCGCGATGCATCTGCACGACGAATCGCATGCGGCTCTTTGCCGCCGCCGTTTTGCCTTTTCGACCGCTTGGCTCCGGCGTCTGCTGAAAGTCTCGCTTTTTACGATACGTTGCGAGGGAGCCGGGCCGCGTCGAGTCCGCGCGTTGTGCCATCGTCCCTTGCCGTTCGACACCGCTGCACCGTACTCTTAGAATCGAGATGCTCTACAGTGCGGCTGGAACCATCATCGCTCTTATCGTCGCAATTGCGGCATGGCGATGCAGCCGCGCCCCAGGCGGCTTTTACGATCGCGACGTCTACGGCATGAGCGAGTCGTCGCATCGCCGGTATGCACTCGTCAGCGTCGGGTTTGCCATATATTTCGGGATCGCATTTGCTCTGCGACTCGACGCGGCAGGCATCGCCGGTCTTGCGCTGTATGCGTTGGTCGCCATTTTCTACGCAACGTCATTCTTGCGAGGAGCCTCCGATGAATGATTTTCGCTTCTCGCCCCGTCCGAATCGGGCGGCCGAGATCGGCTGGATGCCATGGAGTTCGCAAGCCTTCGAGCGCGCGCGATCGGAAGATAAGCCGATTCTGCTCTCGATTTCGGCGGTGTGGTGTCATTGGTGCCACGTCATGGACGAAACGTCGTACTCCGACCCGGGCGTCATTGAAGCCATCAACAAACAGTTCGTGCCGATTCGCGTCGACAACGACCGGCGCCCCGACGTCAACGCGCGGTACAACATGGGCGGCTGGCCGACCACGGCATTTTTGGCGCCCGACGGCACGACGCTGACCGGAGCTACCTATCTGCCGCCGCAGCAGATGCGCCGCGCGGTCGACGAAATCGCCCGCTTTTACGCCGAACGGAAGGATGAAATCGCGGAACGTGCCATCGAGCTGCAGGCTCGCGAGCTCGAGCCGACCGCGGATACAGGCAGCGAGCTTAACGATGCGCCGATCGCCGAGCTCATCGACCAGCTGGAACGCGCGTACGACGAAGAGTATGGGGGATTCGGCGATGCCCCGAAATTCCCGCAACCCGAAATCCACGAATTTTTGATGATGGAGTGGCGGCTCACCGGCAATGCACGTCTGCACGAGATGGTCGCACGGACCATACTGTCCATGGCGCGCGGCGGCACGTACGATCACGTCGAGGGTGGATTTTTTCGCTACTCGACGACGCGCGACTGGAGCGTCCCGCATTTCGAAAAGATGGCCGAGGACCATGCAGGCTTGTTACGCGTTCTGGCCGCGCTGGTGACGAACGCCCCGACCGAGGATTTTCGCCAGACGCTCGTTTCGGCGATGGATTTCGTGCGCCGCGTCCTGCGCGATTCGAAGACCGGATACTATGCGGGGAGTCAGGACGCCGACGAAGCCTATTACGAGCTCCCGCTTGAAGAGCGGCGCCAGCGGGATGCACCGTATGTTGACCGGACGTCCTACACGAACTGGACCTGCGCGCTCGCCGGCGCCCAATGCCTCGTCGCCCGGGCGCTCGACGACGACGCGGTGCTGTCGGAAGCCCTGCAGACGCTCGATAACGTCGCCGCGCAACTGGTGGGGCAGGATGGTTTGCTCTACCACGTTCTCGCGCCGGGCGCGGCGCCGCAAGTCCGCGGGCTGCTGACCGATCACGTTGCCTATCTGCGCGCGCTGCTGGACGCACACGAGGTCTCGGGGGAATCGCGCTTTTTGGAGCGCGCTCGCGTAGTTGCGGAGGCGACGCTTGAAAACTTCCAGGCCGTTGCGGGCGGGTTCTACGATCGTCTATCCGGCGACGATGCATTCGGACGGCTCGCGTTGCCGGACCGGCCGCTGAGCGACAATGGCCTTTTTGCCGACACACTCCTGCGCCTTGCCGCGCTCACAGACGAGCCGCGCTATCGCGAGGCGGCGAAATCCATAGTGCGGCTCTACGCCGATAGCGCGCGAAGCGCGGGGCCGTTCGCCGCGACGTACGTGCGAGCGCTGCGGCGTTATCTCACTCCGGAGCTCACCGTGCGCATCGTCGGCGAACCGGGAGCGACCGATGAGTTTCGTGAGGCGGCCCAGCGATTGCCGTCGCCGCTGATTTCAATCCGCACGATGTCCTTCGACGAAGCGGCGGCGCTCGGTATGCCGCGCGAACGCGCGGCGTACGTCTGCGTTACGGGAACGTGCGGCGCGCCGGTGCGTGAGCCCGCGCAGCTGCGTGCCGCCTACGACGCGCTCGTGGCATGACGCCCCTGCTATTAGCCGCCGCCATCGCCTCCAGCCTCGCCGGCGATCGGGCGCTGCAATTGCTTGAGCGCGACCATGTCAACATCCCGGAACAAATCACAACGTGCGCGAGGCGGGATCCGAACGCGCTTCAGGACGCGCTCCAGGTGAGGCAGATTTCCGAGAACCCGAACCTTTTGCTTTTGACGGTTTTCTACGACGGGTGCGTCTGCTTCGCGCAAAACTGCCCGTACTGGGTTTTTCGCGTCAACCGAAGCGCGGCAACAAAAGTACTTGAGGGCGTCGGCGTTGACGTCAAAGTGATTCGCGGCGGTAATGGGGTGCCGGATATCGACGAAGTCGCACACGAAAGCGCAATGCTCAAGAACGAGGTGCTCTATGCTTACCGCAACGGATCGTACCAGCCATCGGGGGCGTGGAGACTCCGTGGCAGAGTCAGCGGCGGCGAAGACCGCAAACCCGTCTCCGTCCCGGTGCGGTTCGCGCCCGGGGCCTCCAGCGCCCGGCTCTTCGGCACGATCGGATTCGAGTGGGGCGACGTCTATACGTTTCATGCCTTTGCCGGACAAACGGTTGAGATTTCAACGGTGCAGACCGAGCAAACCACGCTCGTCGGCTTGCACCGCGGCAGTCGCAACGAGGTATTGATGAGCGGGCGTCCGGTGCGCCTGGCGGTGACCGGAACGTACACGATCACCGTCGACCCCGCGATGGATAACGGGAACTATGACAGCACGTATGCGTTTACGCTCTTCATTCACTAACGGGTTATGCCGCGAATGAGAGCGCACAGAATATTAGCACCCGTCACGATCGTCGCATTCTTGTCCGGCGGCTGTTCGACCGGAATAAAGAACGAAACAATCACCACCATCCTCGCACTCAATGACGTCGAACGGCAGGTGGATCGCAGCGATTTAAGCCGATCTGAGAAGCGGCTGTTCCACGAGGCCGTCGCGCGCGAGCAAATGGAGAATGGCTCGACGTGCTATGAGATCCGAGAGGGCGAAACGGTTGGTGACGTGATCGCTGAGACGCAAGCTTACGATGTGCGTTGGCGGAATTGGAAGGCCGAGCAGCTGAAAGCAGCGCGGAGAACCGGCGTGCTGCAACTCAGTACCTGCTGGGAC
>JAFAOZ010000191.1 GCA_019247395.1 Vulcanimicrobiota bacterium
GTGAGCGGTTAGCCGCGCGGCTGGAGCGCCCGGGGACTCGAGCCCTCTTTAAACGAAGACTCGATACGTTCGGCACGTCCGCACGGAGAGTCTGACAATGAATAGTGTTATATCGAGACTAATGCGCACAGCCGGCCTTGGTGCAGCGGTCGGCCTTCTCGCGGGGTGCGGCGCTTTACAACAAACGGTCGCAGCGCCCCCTCAAATACCTGCGCAGGTAACTTCCTCGGCAGAGAGTGCCTTACTGTACGTTTCAGATCAATATAGCGCGAAGGTCTATGTTTATTCATATCCAGCGGATCGGCTCATCGCAACCTTGAGTGTGTCCTCCGGTGAGCCCGAAGGCCTTTGTGCCGACCATTCGGGACACGTCTACGTTACCGTACAGAGCGGCAGCATCGTGGAGTATGCCCACGGCGGGACGACACCGATCAAGACGCTGCTTGACAAATATTACCCTTTGGCATGTTCCGTCGATCCCACTACCGGTAATCTGGCCGTTGCGAACGAAAGCGGAAACGTCAGCATCTTTCCAGATGCGACGGGAGAAGCGACAGTCTATGAGACGGCGCTTGTTCCAGAGTTTTCCGTCTACGATCGCGCGGGAAATCTTTTCGTCGATAGCTCCGGCGCACCGGGAATCAGGATCGAGGAACTTCCCAAAGGCGGCGGTTCATTTCAAGATTTCACCTACCACGGACGTAACAACGGTTCGCCGGCCGGCCTCCAGTGGGTCGCGCACCGTCTCGCCGTCGGAAGCGCCAGCCCGTATCAAGGACAATGCTGCGGCCGAATCTTTCGCTTCGCGGTGGCCGGTGAGCAGGGCAAAAAGGTTGCGACGACCCACATCCCCGGTGAACTCGCCAACTTCTTTGTCGACCGTTCGGTCGCCATTGTCACGACCTATACCGACTCAGTCGTAATCTACGACTATCCGAGCGGCCGTCGTGTAAGGACCATCAAAGAGCCCGGCGAGAGTTCTTTCGGCGTGTTAGTAAGCCGCTAGGCGCGCCAGGCGCATTGGGAGACGCAGTGAACGAAGCGCCGCATTGCTGCGGCGCCTCTCGCGCTTCGATATGGATCGGCGGCCTGATACGTAAGCGACACTACCATATCGGTCGCGGCTTCGCAACGGTTCGCCCGTCGTGGCTGGAGCGCCCGGGAATCGAACACGCGGTTACTCCAGCGGCCATACGTTCTGCAGCGGAAAACGCCTCACTCCTTTGGGATACGAGGTCGGATGCGCTTTCAGCCAGTCTTCGGAGAGCACGGCAAGATACTCAAAATACTCCCACCCGTTCGGGTCGCCGGCCGCTCTTCCGAACGCGACGAACTCGCGAAGCCGTTTCCAAGCGCCAAGCACGAGCCCGCAATATTGATCGACGAGCATCGTTTTATCGACGATTCCGTTCTTTGCCAGCAAACCTAAGAGCTCGAAGGTGTTTCCCACCAACACAACGGCGTGATGCATCTCGATGAACCGCTTGTCGACCGCCGGCGTCGGCAGTCTCCGGCGAATCGCGATTTCGTAGGCGCGAAACTCCGGGTCTGCCAGCGCGGCCTCCAGCCCGCTGTTCATCGTCACCACCGCGTCAGTGAAATCGCGGCTGTCAAGCTTCTCGCCGACGCTGAGCAGCGCGGCAATTTGATTTCCGGCGCGGAGGTGTCGCATCTGAACGAGCGCAGCGACCGCGGCGACCGCCACGATTGTGACGGTGATCAGACCAGCCACGGTATTGATCAGCTCAAGCGTCATTTACACAAAAATGCTTTCGGATTACTTGAGCTAGGGCCTTGTCACAAAGCCGAAGCGCGGGATGGGTAAGGGTTGGGGCGTTGTCGATGGGCGCTCCAGCCGCAACTGGCGCACAGCCGTTGCGTAGTCGTATTTTTGGCGTCCTTCGACTTCGGCGCTACGCGCCTTCGCTCAGGATGACTCGGACTCCGCAGGATGACACGGACTCCGCCTAAGAATGAACCCGAGGTTTAGGCCGTGATGCGCCGCGCTGTGAGCGAGTAGGGTTCGCTCGACGTCTTTTTTGAACTCGCATCGTACTGCGTGAAGGTACCGGGAGATGTGAACGTATTTCCGTCGGCACTCAACCGAAACGTTCCCGTGCTGCTGAAGCTGCCGACGCCGCGGCCTTTCAGGTCGAACACGTAACCGCGTTCGCGGTAGCGATAAGAGCCATTGCCGGCGCGGGTGTAGGTACCCATGGTGGGGCCGTATTTAAAGCCCATAAAGTTTTCGTCAACGCTGCCGGTCGCGACGTACGCGCCGCGCCCGATCGAATAGATGTATTTATAGCTCGTTCCGCCGGCGCGAACGTCGGCTTCCCATAAACCCACGAGAGCGTCGTCGCTCTGCGTCGATGCCCCGGCTTTTGCCGGGCTTTGAAGTGCCGCCAGTGGCGCTGTCAAAGCCAGGAAGCCGAGTCTCTTCAGAAAGTCCAGCTTTAACACGGTAGTCAACTCCTTGTCGACGCACGTGATTCGAACGATGAACGGGCCTCCCCTCGCGCGAAGAAAGAGCGCCGATGGCAGCATGGCGCGACGTTGAAAAGCATGCGATGTCACTCCCCGGTGCGAGCCTCGAAACGACGGGGCGTGGATGGCGAGCGTGGATCGTCAATAAGAAGTTCTTCGTCTGGGAACGTCCGCTCCTGAGTTCCGATCTGGCCGCGCTCGGCGACGCGGCTCCGAAAGGGCCGATCCTCGGCGTACGCACCCACGATCTCGAAATGAAAGAAGCACTGCTGCGAAGCAATCCGAAAATTTACTTTACGACGCCGCACTTTGACGGGTATCCGGCCGTGCTCGTCAGGCTCGATAAAATTTCCTCGAAAGAGCTCAAGGACGTCATCGAAGAGGCGTGGCTGGCCCGCGCCGGCAAACGCGCGGTGAGCGATTTTTTGAAGAAGCGCGGCTAACGCGGCTCGGCGGGGGTTTTCGAGCACCCGCCATAAACTAGGCTCGATGGAAGCGGCAACCTCGGCGCAGCGCGTCACCATGGAGGAGATAACCGCACTGGCAAAGCGCCGCGGCTTTATCTTCCAATCCAGCGAGATTTACGGCGGCATCAACGGATTCTGGGATTACGGCCCGCTGGGCGCGGTGCTAAAGCGTAACGTCAAGGATGCGTGGTGGCGCGATACGGTCGAGCTTCGCGACGACGTCGTCGCCTTCGACTCGTCCATCGTGATGCATCCACTCGTCTGGAAAGCCTCCGGCCACGTCGACGCATTCCACGACGTCATGATCGATTGCAAAGTCTGCAAGCATCGTTTTCGCGCCGACCATTTAGCGGACCGATCGCAATGCCCGGATTGCGGTAGTAAAAATTCGTTTACCGAGCCGCGAAACTTCAATTTGATGATGCGCACCTTTGTCGGTCCGATGGAGGATACGTCGGCGACGGCATATCTGCGGCCGGAAACCGCTCAGGGCATCTTCGTCAATTTCAAGAACATCTATCAGACGGCGCGCAAGCGGCCGCCGTTCGGCGTCGCTCAAATCGGCAAGTCGTTTCGCAATGAGATCACACCGGGCAACTTCACCTATCGCCTGCGCGAGTTCGAACAAGCCGAACTCGAGTACTTCGTTCCGGACGACGGTAAAGACATGGACGCATTTCGCGAGTGGGTCGAACGCCGCAAGGCGTGGTACGCGCAATACGGCATCAGCTCGGAGCGATTGCGATTCTACGAGCTCACCGAGGCCGAGCGTCCGCACTATGCTCGCGCCGGGATCGACGTCGAATACCTCTTTCCATGGGGCTGGGGAGAACTGGAGTCGATCGCGCATCGCGGCACGTACGATTTGGACGCGCACGTCAAACTCTCGGGGAAAGACTTGCAGTTCTTCGACGAAGCGGCGAAGTCGCATTACACGCCGCTCTTGATCGAAAGTTCGGCCGGCATGGATCGCACTGCCTTAACCTTCCTGATCGATGCGTTCGAACGCGAACGCAGCGTCGATCCGAACGGCAAGGAGACGGAGCGAAACGTGCTGCGATTTCACCCACTCATCGCGCCGGTTCAGACAGCAATCTTTTCGCTGGCGCGCAACAAGCCGGAACTCGTCGAACGGGCCCGCGCGATCGAGGCGGGACTGCGCCCGTCGTTTCGCACCCAGTACGACGAAGGGAATATTGGGCAGCTCTACCGCCGGCAGGACGAAATCGGAACGCCGTTTTGCATCACCGTCGATTACGAGACGCTCGACGATGGCAGCGTGACGGTGCGCGACCGCGACACGATGCGGCAGGAACGTACTGCCGCCGACACCCTCGGCACGTATCTCCGAGAGAGGTTGCAGCGATGACGGTTCAAGCCGAACGGAAGATGAAGTACGTCTACTTCTTCGACGAAGGCCAAGCATTACGCAACGAATCCGATCCGAACGCGATGCGCAACATGCTCGGCGGCAAGGGGGCGGGGCTTGCAGAGATGACGTCGGCCGGCTTGCCGGTTCCATCGGGCTTCACGATCACGACCGCGGCCTGCCTTCGGTTCTATGAGGCGGGCGGCGTTTTTCCCGAGGGCCTGCAAGAGCAGATCGATGCGGCGATGCGCGAGCTCGAAACTCGGACGGGCAAGGGCTTCGGCGACGTCGCCAATCCATTGCTCGTCTCCGTTCGCAGCGGTGCGCGGGTCTCGATGCCCGGTATGATGGACACAATTCTGAACCTGGGGCTGAACGACGAGACCGTTGAAAGCCTTGCGCGGCTCACCTCAAACGAGCGCTTTGCTTGGGACGCGTACCGGCGTTTCGTAATGATGTACGCCAACGTGGTTCTCGGTATCGACAAGGAACATTTCGAAGAGCGGATCGAGGCGACGAAAAAGTCGCTCGGCATCGCAACCGATGCGCAAATCGACGCCGGCAGCTGGAAAGCTCTCGTAAAGGATTTCAAATCTATCGTGCGCGAGCGCAGCGGAAAAGACTTTCCTCAAGACGTGCACGATCAGCTCAAAGGTTCGATCGACGCGGTCTTCGATTCGTGGAACTCAAAGCGGGCAGTCGATTACCGGCGCTACAACAAAATTCCGGACGACTGGGGCACTGCCGTTAACATCATGGAGATGGTTTTCGGCAATATGGGCGACGATTCGGGAACCGGCGTCGCTTTCACCCGCAACCCCAACACCGGCGAACACGCGCTCTTCGGCGAATATTTGACCAACGCGCAGGGCGAAGACGTCGTCGCCGGCATTCGAACTCCTGAGAAGATCGCCGATCTCGCCAAGCACCAGCCGAAGATCTACGAACAGTTCTCGCAAATCGCGACGCGGCTCGAACGCCATTACCGCGACGTGCAGGATCTCGAGTTTACGGTCGAGCGCGGCAAGCTCTTCATGCTTCAGACGCGCAATGCAAAACGTACCGCCGAAGCCGCGGTGAAGATTGCCATCGACTTGACAAACGAGGGCCTCATCGATAAGCGACGTGCAGTCGCGATGGTCAGCGCGCAATCGCTCGACCACCTCTTTCACGCGCGCATCGATCCGAACTGTGAGGCGAGTTTTGCGTGCAAGGGGCTCAACGCATCACCGGGTGCCGCTTCGGGACAGATCGTCTTTGCCGCCGACGATGCGGTCGCGTGGAAAGAACAAGGCCGCAAAACAATTCTCGTTCGAACCGAGACGACGCCCGACGACGTGCACGGTATGATCGCCGCCGAAGGAGTCCTCACGGCGAAGGGCGGCGCGACGTCGCATGCCGCCGTCGTGGCCCGCGGCATGGGAAAGCCCTGCGTTGCCGGCTGCGACACCCTGCGCGTGGACCGGGCCAAGAAAGCCGCCGATTTCAACGGAACGGAGCTGCACGAAGGCGATTGGATAACCATCGACGGAACGACCGGCAACGTCGCGGTCGGCGAGCTTCCGTTGATCCGGCCGCCGTCGAAGCTGCCGGATTGGCTCGACACGTTCCTCTCGTGGGCCGACGAGCTGCGGCGTTTGCAAGTGTGGGCGAATGCGGACACGCCCGAAGACGCCGCAAAGGCGCGCGATCTCGGCGCCCAAGGCATCGGGCTCTGCCGCACGGAGCACATGTTCATGCAGCCCGAGCGCTTGCCGATCGTACACGAGATGATTCTTGCCGCTTCCGCGCAAGAGCGCGCGGCCGCGCTGTCTCGGCTCTTGCCGTTCCAGCGCGACGACTTCACCGGCATCTTACGCGCAATGGAAGGGCTGCCGGTTACGATCAGGCTGCTCGACCCTCCGCTGCACGAGTTTCTTCCTTCGCTCGAGCAACTGCTCGTCGAGACCACCGAGCTTCGCTTGACCAAGGGAGCCGATTCGGCCGAGTATCGCGACAAGGAAGCGATGCTGCGCCGCGTCGAGCAGCTTCACGAACAGAATCCAATGCTCGGATTGCGCGTCTGCCGCCTCGGCATCGTCTTTCCCGAGATCTACGAAATGCAGGTCCGCGCGATCTTCGAAGCGGCCTGTGAGCTGAAACGTAACGGAGTCGACGCGCGTCCCGACGTGATGATTCCGGGGGTCGGGACGAAGGAGGAGATGCAGACGACGCGCGACGCCGCCAAACGCGTCGCCGACGCAGTTCTCGCCGAGCAGAGTATTTCGTTGCCGTACCGGATCGGCACGATGATCGAACTGCCTCGCGCCTGCATCGTCGCCGACGAACTCGCTGCGACTGCGGAATTTTTCTCATTCGGCACCAACGATCTCACGCAGACGACCTACGGATACAGCCGCGACGACGCGGAAGCGTCGTTCATTCCGGTGTACCTCGAGAAGCGGATCCTTAAAGACGATCCCTTCCAAGTGCTCGACCGGCGCGGCGTCGGTGCGCTCATGGAGCAGGGCGTAAAGCTGGGTCGCGGTGCGCGCGAAGGCATGAAAATCGGCATCTGCGGCGAGCACGGCGGTGAACCGAGCAGCGTTGCATTCTGCGATCGTCTCGGGCTCGACTACGTGTCCTGTTCACCGTTTCGCGTGCCGATCGCGCGATTGGCGGCCGCCCAATCCGCTATCGGCACGTTGTCCTAAGAGAGCGAGGCGCAAATACTGCGGGCTTCGAGCACGTCGGCTGCGTCTCGACGAACGAACAGCTTGCGCCAATAAGCCCGGCCGCTTAACTTTGCGATGAGATCCGATACTTCGCGCGCGTCGACCACGCCGCTCGCACTATCCACCCAGACCGTGCTTTCCTCTCCGATGCCGAAGGGCAGCCGATGCAGCAGCTGCGCTTGCGAGTCGGCCCACACGCTGTGTGCTCCAAAGCGTTCGCGCAGCGCCGTCTCGCATGCTTCGAAGAGCCGTAAGTCCCGTTCGGCGTTGAATTCCGCGGCGAGCGCGTAGACGCGGATGCGGTTGCGGAGCGCTTGCGCCGCTTCGCTGCGCGCGTCGTCGAGCGCGTTGAGCACTCGAAAGTCGTCCCAGCGGAGAAACTCCTCAATAGAATCGAGCGCCCGCGGATTCGGCCAGAGATCGCGCAGCACGTCGTGCAGAATGTGCTCGAACATGCGCGTCGTATGGTGAAAATAGACCGACGCGAACATCATATAACGCGCCATCATGAACGACTCAAGCGCCACGACGCCGCGCCGGTCGATCCCGACGACCAGCCGCCCTTCACGTTCCAAGACGCGCAGCGAGCCGATCAGCTGCTCGGCGTCGTAACGCCCGTTCGATACGCCGGTAAAGTATGCGTCGCGCAGCAAGTAGTCCATGCGATCGGCGTCGAGGTTTGGCCCACTGACCAGCTCGCGCAATGCCGGATAGCGACTCTGTGGATCGCCGACGATTAAGCCGAGCACGTCGGCGGCGTCGACCTCGAGATCGGCAATGCCGGCCGCCATCTCCGGCAACGCGATCAGCGCGCTCGTGCGGGCCTCGTGACGGACGCCGAGCACGGCCTCGCACGAATGACTGAACGGGCCGTGTCCGATGTCGTGCAGCAAGAGCGCAGCGCGCACGAGACGCCGTTGGTACGCGGTATCGCCGGTATCGCCGAAGTGCTCGGGTGCGTTGCGGACGAGCTCATCGAACGCGCGGGTTCCGATTGCGAGTGCGCCGAGAGCGTGCGTGAAGCGCGAATGCTCCGCAGACGGAAACGCGAGGTAGGCGAGGCCGAGCTGACGCAGGCGGCGGAGCCGCTGCATCACAGGCGAATCGAGCAGCCGCGCTTCCGCCGCGGAAAGCTGTATGAAGTGGTGAATCGGATCGAAGATGCGCTTCACTGAACAATCGGCTTCGCGTCGCGTGAACGCGGAAACCTTCGTCCCGACGCAGAAGCCTTCCAGCGAAGCGTGAGATACGATCAAGGCGTTTTGCGCGAAATCCGAGCGCGCGTCGATATCGCCGCCCTCATCGGCAGCTACGTGTCGCTGAAGAAGCGCGGCAACGACTTGGTGGGGCTCTGTCCGTTTCACGCCGAGAAGACGCCGTCGTTTCACGTCCATCCCGACCGCGGATTCTTCAAGTGCTTCGGCTGCGGCGCCGGCGGCGACGCGATCACGTTCGTGCAGAAATCTGAAAATCTCGACTTCGCCGAAGCCGTACGCACGCTGGCCGCAAAAGCCGGCATCGAGCTGCAGCCGGAAAACCCGCGCGCCGCCCGCGTACGCAGCGAGCGCGAGGCCATTTACGAATCGAACCGGGTTGCCGCCGCCTATTTTGCGCGAATGCTCGCCGGCGAGCGCGGCGCGCACGGCCGGGCTTATTGCAGCCGTCGCGGCTTTTCGAACGAAACGCTCGAAGGCTTCGGCCTCGGGTATGCGCCGGATTCGTGGAGCGGTCTCGTTAACGAGCTTCAAAACAACGGCATCGATCTGGCGATCGCCGCAAAGGCGGGCCTCGTCAAGGCGGGCCAGCGCGGCTACTACGATTTTTACCGGGATCGCCTCATGGTGCCAACGTACTCGACGACGGGCGAAGTGATTGCGTTCGGCGGACGCGCAATTGGCGACGGCGAGCCCAAATATCTCAACACGAGCACTACGCCGGTCTACACTAAGGGTCATCATCTCTTCGCGCTGAACCTCGCGCGCAAAGCGGCCCAGAACGACCGAACGCTCATCGTGGTCGAGGGCTACCTCGATTGCATTGCCCTCCACCAAGCGGGCTTTCGTAACGCAGTCGCGGCGCTCGGAACCTCGTTCACGGCGGAGCAAGCGGCCGAGCTTCGCAAATACGCCGAGTACGTCTTCCTCTGTTTTGACGGCGACGCGGCCGGCAGCGCGGCTGCAACCAAAGCGATAGACGTCGCGTCTAAGGAGATCGAGCACACCGGCTCCTCCGTGCGCATCGTGCTGCTTCCGCCCGGTGACGATCCTGATAGTTTCATTAGAACCAAAGGGCCAGCGGCGTTCCAAACGCTGCTGGATGAAGCGAAACGTGCGCTGGAGTTCCGAATCGACGCCGAGACCGAACGACTTCGCGCGGGTTTCGAATCGCCGGCTCGGCTCAATCAACGAGCCGAATCGCTGATTCGCCGCCTTGCGCCGCGAGAGGAATGGGACCGCTGGCGCGTTTATGTCGCAGGACGCCTGCAGGTGAACGTAGACGACCTTCGGAATAGCCGGTTCCTCGCCGACAGCGCGAACTTTGCGCCGCATTCCAAAACGGCGTTCGCGCCGAGCCGCCACGTGGCGGCGTCGGTCGAGCCGCTCTCGTTCGAGCGCGAGGTGTTGAGCATTCTGCTCGAAGAGCCCGCGCTGGGCAAGGAGTTCGGTGAGCGCATCGGCGCATCGCGCTTTCGCAACGAGGTTTACCGTCGCGTTTACGAACGGATCGTCGAAGCGGCAGGCATGCTGATCTCGACCGCTGACGTCTTCGGACTTTTTGCGGAAGAT
>JAFAOZ010000195.1 GCA_019247395.1 Vulcanimicrobiota bacterium
TCGGGAATTTCGATGAGCTCGGAACTCGCTAGCCAGCTCGGGGCTCCCGTCGTTGGAAACTACCTGGTGCGCGGCTTGGGCGGTTATCAAACGCAAGTCGTGCGCACCGGCCCGCTGCGCATCGGCACGGCGACGTATCCGGAAGCCTATTATCTGGTGCTCAACGACTTGCGGCGTTACGGCTACGACGTGGTGCTCGGCGCGGACGTGCTCGCGGGAACCAACGTCGAACTCGACGCGGGCGCGCATGCCATACGTTTCGGCGCTCCGATTGCGAGAACCCGTATCACCGTACCAGTCGCCTTTGAGAATTTCATTCCGGTGATCGACGTAAGTTTGGGAACCGTGCAAGCGTCTCTGGCAGTGGATACGGGCGACGAGTCGAATATTAACCTCGCCTACGAATTCTATGCGAAACATCCGGGCCTGTTTAGCGTGACGCAGCGGCGATCCGTCAGCGGAATCGGCGGCAGCAGCGTCGAGTTAATCGGCGAGATTCCGCAAATACGCATTGGCGATTACCGCAGCGGGCCGCAACGCATCGGAGCGACGCAGAGCCTCGCGGCGACTGCCTACGGGCATCTTGGCGCCGCATTCTTACAGCAGTTCATCGTACAGCTCGACTACGCGGCGGCGCAGCTGCGCCTCACGCCCCGATCGTGATCCCCACCGCATTGCTTCGCATCATCGCGCTCGCCACGATCGCCTCGTTCGGTGGGGCGCACCCGCCGGTCACTCCGTCGCTCGATCCGTGCACCGTCGTCGCCGCGGAGATGATGGAAAGCGTCGATTCGTCTGAAGCGCGTCCGGGCGACTTCTTCCGCTTTCAAACCGTCAATGCAGTCACCGCCGGCACCAGTGTCATCATTCCGGAGCGTACGCTGGGCTACGGCGTCGTGACGGTCGCGTCGCCGGCAGGGCGCGATGCCCATCCTGGGGTGCTCGTGCTCGAGCCGCGCTATTTGACGCTGCCCAACGGCAAGCGTCTCGGCGTCGTGCTCAATCACAACGTCAGCGGCGATCCGCTCGACCGGTCGGGTTCAAGCAACGGCATCCCGGGGTACCTGGGCGCGATACCGCTCTTGGGCGTCGGCGCCGCCATCGGCATATTCAACTACTTTCGCAAGGGCAAGAATATCGTCGTGCCGCGGGGGACGGTCTTTACGATTTTTCCCAGCGACGACCCGTCCGTGGAACACTGCCAAGAGCATCCGTCGTACTAGCACGACGCCCGACCTGATGCGCTAGCCTTGCCGGGCTAGCCGATTCGGTTGGATTTTCTAATTTAACGTGCTAACCGCGTTAACGTGTAAACGTGCCATAGTGTGATGCAACGAACCTACTACTTATACTACGGAGCAAATTCGTTGCAAACGAGATCGAAAAGCTGGTTTAACAACCTGGCAGATTCGCTTAGAATGCCGCCGATAGCCGCAGCACTGATCGCCGGCATCCCCGCGGCCATCGTCACCGCCCTTTACGTGCTCCGAATGCACGGCGCACGCTTCGAAATCGATTCCGTCTACTATCCCACGTTCGCCTTCGTCTATGCCGTCTGGATCCTGCCGATCCTCGGCTTCATGCTTTTCAGCTTGCGCCCAATTCGCCCGAATGCGCACGCAGCGCCGAAACACCGATTCATCTGTATGGTACCGGCATACAACGAAGAGCGCGTGATCGGTAATCCCATTCGGAGCTTGCTGGCGCAAAAATACCCCAAAGAGCTCTTCGAGGTCTGGGTAATCTTCGACGGCACGGATGCGACTGCGGAGATCGCCGAGCGGCTCGGCGCCAAGGTGCTCGTCACCCCGACCAACGGCTACGGCAAGCACCGCGCCTTGGACTATGCCTTCCGTAAGCTGCTGCATCCCGGCGACGATCGCTACGTCGCCGTATTCGACGCCGACAACACCGTCAGCGACAACTTCCTCCAGGCCATGAACGATGCGATCGAGGCGCGCGGCTTCCGCTGCATGCAGTCCTTCCACGACGTGCTCAACGGCGCCGACAACTGGATCACCAAAGCGCTCTGGTGCTCCTGCGTCTCCTCGTCCCGAATGTACCTCACGGGCCGTATGCGCAGCCTTTCGAACGTCCTGATTTGCGGTACGGGTTGGTGCTGCGAGGCGGAACTGCTTCGCAAGCACTGGTCGCACATCAAGACGCAGACCGAAGACATCGAGTTGAACGGCATCCTCGCGCTCGAATCCGGGGTCCACGTCGGGTACGTGCCGGAGGCGCACATTTACGACGAAAAGCCGCTGAACATCTGGGTCTCGATCCGCCAGCGCATGCGTTGGATGTGCGGGCACGCGCGCGTCGCATACTATTATTTCTTCCGGTGCGTTTGGGAAGGCATGCGACGGGGCGACCTCGCGCTCATCGAACTGGCCTCCTATTACCTCGTGCCGTTCGCGCTCTTGATCAGTTTCCTGACCTGGCCGCTGCTCGCCGGAATTTCGCTGGGCGTTTTCCGTATCGCAGGTCCGCTGGCGAGCGGCCCGGTCGAGCACCTGTTTGAGGCAATCGCCGTCTTCTTCATCTTCGGTTATCAAATCGTCGGCTTCTGGAACACCAAGGAGCTGGGCGGAGGCGGCTTCACGCGGGCATGCCGGGTCGTGCTCTATTCACTCTATACCTGCATCTTTGCGATCCTGGTATGGCCGCCCGCGCTGGTTTGGGCCCTCTTTTCAGTGGCCAAGAGCGACTGGCTCTATCACACTCCGCACGTCAGCGACGCGACGGAGGAGGCGCTGCTCGCCCAACGCACGGCCGCAGTCCGCGTAAACGCCGCCACGGCATTGGCACCGCAAGCGGCGACAAATTAAAGCAAAGGAAGTATCATCGTGTTCCCTTCCACAAAAACCATACTCCCGCTCATCGTCGTGGCGATCGCCGTTTCGGCGACGCCCGCGATGGCCGACAACTACTCGCGCTTGGAGTTCGACGATTCCTCGATCGGCTTCAGCAGCCCGGGCAACGCTTACGGACCATGGATCTTTCAAAACATGAGGTTCGTCTACGTAATGCCGGGTGAAGGTGCGATCAACGTCGAATTCTCGCACGAAGCGAACAAAGACATCAGCTTCCCGACGCACGGCGACTACTTCGCCGCAGGGGTCACCCACGATTTTACGTCGCGCCTCTTCGGGAACCTCACCTTCGGTTATGGAACGAATAACCCGTACGCCCAGACCGACGTTCACGTCGAGATGAACTATAAGACGACGCCCGACATGCGCCTGGTCATGGGCGCCGCGGAGGATTTCGTCGCGTATCATTCCGGAATGACGTTGCAGCAGCTTGCGGTCGGCCCGACGTATTATTACGGATGGGGCGACGTTCAAGCGCGGTATCTCGTCTCCGCCAACACTGGCGCGCAAACAAAGAGCGGCGCTTCGGTGGCGTGGGACATCGTGCCCGATCGCCGCTCGAAATATACGCTAACCGGTCTCTTTGGACCACAGCAATATCTCGTTTCGCTTCCCGGGATACCGGTAGCGCTCTCGAATTACAACGGTCAGACGTACACGGTGTCGACGGAACAGCAGATCGGGCGTCCGGTGCGCACGGGACTGCGATGGGGGCTGCGAGCCGGCGGCTTTCTATCGCATCTAACGAACGCTTCGACGGGCGCGGCGATCTATACGGGACGCGGCTTCACGGCCGGGTTCTGGACGACGTACTGAGGTCGCGGGGCCGCTTTATGCTCGAGCTCGCCGCATCGCTTGGGCTTTTCGGATCGATCGGCTACGATCCGGTCTTTGCAACACCGTTACGAGACTCGCGGTGCCTTCGGTTCGAGCGCTGGGTGCTGGAGCGTCAGATCAGCGACAACAATCTTTGCCGCTACTACCGCTACGGACCCCACGCGAGTGAAGAGTCGCCGCTCGCGACCGCCTACGCGATTCTACTCTTGAACCGCAGCCACCCGGAGATCGCGGATAGGCTCGCGGACGGCATCACGGCGTTACAGGGGCGCTTTGCTTCGAACCGCTACGTTTCGGGCGGAGTGCCGTCGATCGCAAATGACGACTCGCTCATGTTCTATTCGTCGGATGCACTTGCCGCGATCAAGGCACTCATGGCGGTCTATAAACGCAGCGGCGCGACGGCGCCGATGCACGCCGCGAAGGGTTTCGTCGAGTTCGTCCATCGCCTCGTCGACGGCGAACGCGCGGGTTTTCTCGTCGAGAATCTCGATTTTCCGATGCAGTACGTACGGCCCAACGGCGATTTCCAAAATTGGCTGGTACCGAACGTTGCGATGCTATTTTGGGATGCGCTGCGCGACTACGCCGAGGCCGCGGGGGACGCCGCGACCGCGCGCCTCTTCGAACGCGGGCGTACGCTGCTGCTACGATCGGCGCAGGCCGACAACGGCGCGTTCTACGATCATTACGATCCGGGCTACCCTCCACGTGGCTATTCGCCCGAGCGATGGCGTTGGTACAAGATCAACCCCGACGGGGCCCGCATCGCAATCGGCGACAACATGATGATGTCGGCGCTCGGAGCGTTGCGCATGGGCGATACGGCGGCCGTCGATCGCTTTCTGCAATGGGCGCGGCCAACGGGCGGGAAGTTTTACGCGTATATCGACGTGGAGAGCGGCGGCTCGGGCTTCTTGCACAGCGACCGGCGCTATTTCGACGTCGTCTCTTCGGCGATGTACTACGAACTTCTGGAAGCGCGCGGGCGGCTCACCGATGCAACGCGCCGTCAACTGGAGGCCGTCTTCAAGCAATCGGCGGCGGATGACGGGGGATATCGGTGGGGATTGAGGGCCTCGGACGACGGTTGGGTTCAGGACTCGGCCGAGGCCCTAGTGACAGGCTACTGGATCGCACAAACGTGCTGAAAGGAGCGGTCGCGGCGGCCCTGGCGCTGCTCGCCTGTGCCGCGCCCGCCGCGGCCGCCACGATCGACTCAATTAAGCACGTCGTCATCGTGGTTCAAGAGAATCGAAGTTTCGACGACCTCTTCGAGGGCTATCCCAACGCGCACACCTCCTCAACCGGTAAGCTGCCCGACGGAATGACGGTGCCCTTACAGGCTATATCGCTTTCGGCGGGTTACGATATCTCGCATACCTATCAAGACGCGAAGAGCGCCTACGACAACGGCGCGATGGATGGTTTCGGTTACGAATATGCCGGCGGGGCCGGATCCGGCTACGCTCATCCCCAGTATGGATACGTCCCGCGCCGTGAAGTGGAGCCGTATTGGGACTTGGCGCAAAACTACGTCCTCGCGGATAATATGTTTTCGCAACTCGACGGCAGCTACGTCGCGCATCAGTTTCTCATCGCAGGCTGGGCGGGCGGGGCGTACAACTTTCCGGCGGTCGAGCCGTGGGGTTGCGACGCCCCGCCCAATAACGCGATCGGCCTGCTCAACGCCGCGGGACAACCTTTCGGCCTAACCTTTCCGTGCTTTTCATATAAGACGATCGCCGACGAGCTGGACGCAAACGGCATAACGTGGCGCTATTACTCGCCATCGGCCGGGATCGGATACTCGTGGGACGCCTACGATGCGATCTCGCAAATTCGCAAAAGCTCTATTTGGAAGAAGGCCGACCTCCATCCCGAGACGCGAATCCTCAAAGACGTCGCCGGCGGCTCATTGGCAGCGGTAACGTGGGTTGTTCCGTCGATGCCGCTCTCCGACCATGCGGGTTCCGGCAGCGCTCGCGGGCCGTCCTGGGTTGGGTCGATCGTCAATGCGATCGGCAAGAGCAAGTTCTGGTCTTCCACGGTGATCTTCGTAACGTGGGACGATTGGGGCGGATGGTACGACGACGTCGCTCCCCCGCAGCTCGAGCATGACCGCTTAGGATTTCGCGTTCCGTTGCTCTGCATTTCGCCGTACGCCAAGAAGAACTACGTCGATCACAGCCGGTACGAGTTTGCAAGCTTGCTGAAATTTATTGAAACTCGCTTCGGTCTTTCGTCGCTAAAACGCTCCGATGCGCGCTCCGCCGCGCCGTTGGGCTGCTTCAACTTTCAACAGCAGCCGCGCGCGTTCCGCGAGATTTCCGCGCCGCTGCAGCAGGCCGACGTAATTCGGGCTGCATCGAACGCGGCTCCGGACGGCGAATGAACCGCTCTCGCTGCGTAGCGGGTCTCGCACTGCTCGTCTCGGCCTGCTCGATGCGCACGAACGCGCCGCTCCCACCGATCGCCCAAGCGCCCACAGCCGCAGCCTCCTCGGCTGCCGCCCCGCCGCGACTTTACGTTTCCGATCCTCTGGCGAACGCCGTGCTGGTTTACGCCACGAACGGCAAGATGCAGCAGCCGATCGCAACGATTCGTAAGGGCATCGCAGGACCCGCCGGATTAGCGATAGATTCGGCGGGCAACCTGTACGTCGCAAACACCGTCGGCAATAGCGTAACGGAGTACGGCAAAAACCTGGGTTCGCCGATCGAACGATACGTAACGGGCGTCGTCGGTCCGGTCGCGGTGGCCGTAGATGATGGCGGAGAGCTCTACGTCGCAAACTTCGACTCGTTCGCGCAGGCCGTCGTCGAATTTGCTCCGGGTGGCTCGACGCCTTCAGGCGTCATCAGCGCGCCGTGCGGCTGTTATCCGATCGGATTGACGCTCGATGCTTCGCAAGATCTGTACGTCGCGTACGATAATTTCTATTCGCAGACCGTCGTTTACGAATATCCCTATGGATCGACGATCGGCACATTGGTCAATTTGCAGCTCGGTGCTACGCGCTGGGAGACGCCGGGGCTCGCATTCGACCGTGCCTCGAATCTCCTCGTTTCTAACGCGACCTTGCCCGGCATGCAGATCTTCGAGCCTGGCCGCTTACGAGCACATCATATCTTCGGCCGGCGCGGATCCCCGAGATTCTTCGCATTCGATTCCAGCGAACGCAATCTCTTCGTTGCCGACTCGCAAAACAGCGCGGTCGAAGTCTACGGCTACGCGAGCGGCAAACTCATCAAGACGATTACCGGAGGCCTTCAGAGCGCTTACGGCGTCGCCGTAAGCCCGCGCGCCCCGTTCTAGGAGCTCAATTTTCTCCGCGTGATCGCGCGAAGCGCGATTCGAGCGCGGCGCGCGCGGCGCTTCTTCAAGGCCTCCACGATCAAGTCGTTCCAAAGCAGGCGCCGGTCGATTACCATGCTTTAACTATAGGTGGGGCGAGTAAAGAAAGTCTGAAGGGTATACCGATAGCGGTGGTCAGAATCGGAACGAGCGGCTGGGTCTATCGCGATTGGCGCGAGCGGTTTTACCCGGCCGGAGTCCCGCAGCGGCGCTGGCTAGAGTATTACGCCGAGCGTTTCGACACCGTCGAGTTGAACGCTACGACCTATCGCCTCCCGTCGGAGAAGCAAGTCGATACCTGGTGCGCCAACGTGCCGCACAACTTTCTTTTTACGGTGAAACTCAGCCGGCTCATTACGCATCGACGCGATCTGCCGCCGCGCGTCGATCGCTTCATCGAAAACTACTTTGCCCGAGCTGCCTGCTTCGATGCGCGTAAACTGGCGCAGATCTTGATTCAGTTCCCGCCGTATCTCAAGCGCGACGACGCGCGGCTTGCGGCCTTTCTCGACAAGCTGCCTCGGGAGTACCGCTACGTGGTCGAGTTTCGCGACGCGAGCTGGTTTGAGCCGGCGGTGCGCGAGTTGCTTTCGGCGCACGACGTTGCGTTTTGCATTCACGATTATCCCGGCTTGAACGTGCCGCGGTGGGTAACGCGGAACGATTTAGCCTACGTACGGTTTCACGGTTATCGCGCGCTCTACGCCGGGTCCTATCCCCGCCGCGTGTTGACGCGCTGGGCCGAGACGCTGCGCGAGCTGGAATCTGCAGCTCGCAACGTGTTTATCTACTTCAATAACGACACAGCCGCAGCAGCGGTAAAGGACGCGGCGGCACTGCGGGCAATGCTATCGAGCCGAAATGCATAAATTTCGCGCCG